>NZ_LVIA01000076.1:0-918 GCF_001596805.1 Halomonas sp. KX33721
TCCTGGCATGCCTTGATGACCAAGCTGGACTACAAGGCCAGGGAGCAGGGCAAGCATCTGGTCAAGATTGACCCGTGGTTTGCCAGCTCCAAGACCTGCCATGTCTGCCAGCACAAGATGGACGCCATGCCGTTGAACGTCCGGTCGTGGGAGTGCCCCGCCTGCCACACACAGCACGACCGGGACATCAACGCGGCGCTGAACATCAAGCATCAAGGCATTATCGAGCTGAAGGCGGAAGGGCTGTCCGTCTCTGCCCATGGAGGCTTGCGTAAGTCCGGCACATCGTCGGCAGCTGCCTGAGAAGTGGGAAGCCTCGCCCGTGGCGCGTCAGCGCTTAGGGCGGGGAGCAGTCACATGAAATTACCTGACAGCATCATTTCTGCATCTGCCACGGTGACGCAAACAACATTGGTCACAGACGATGCCAAATTGGCAGCTAAGCACCCAGGCAAAGCTATGTCTTTGAATATGCTCTTGAGTTCTTAAGAGTAGATGTCGTCACCGAGATTGAATGATTCACGGTGGCCCAATCCAGGCGGCTAATCGCCGCCTTCGCGGATGCCTCATTTGCTCGTCCCTCGCAAGATTCGTTACGCCGCGCTACGGGTGTCACGTACTTGAGGTGGACTAATTTGTAGCGCGGCGTAAGCGGAGCGCACCCGCGAAGCACCCCGCCAGGGGTGCCGATGGCGTCACCAAGATTTGATGGTTCACGGTGGCTCCATCCGGGCGGCTCACCGCTGCCTTCGCGGGTGCCTCATTTGCTCGTCCCTCGCAAGATTCGTTACGCCGCGCTACGGGGTGTCACGTACTTGAGGTGGGCTAMTTTGTAGCGCGGCGTAAGCGGAGCGCACCCGCGAAGCACCCCTCTAGGGGTGCCGATGGTGGCATTAGGTTGGATGAATTACGGTGGTG
>NZ_LVIA01000077.1:0-784 GCF_001596805.1 Halomonas sp. KX33721
AATATTGACGCGCCGCACCGGCGGCGCCCGGTAGCGACCGCTCTTGGCCGCTTCCAGCAGACGCTGGACGTTAGCCTCGAAGTCGCGCGCGAAGTCGTCCGCCGTCTGGCCGTCGATCCCGACGGCGCCGTCACGGCGCGTCATCAGGTAGGCCGTCCTCAGCCACTGGGCGTCGATATGATGCGCCAGTGACGTGAAGGCACGCTGCGGGAAGCGCTCTGCCAGCGCTGCTATCCGCACTTGTTTCGTGGACATGACCTCAGGTTCCTGTGCACCTGTCATGTTGCCCTCGTGCAGTTCTGATGATTGGCCGCCCCTTCCCTCCAGCGGGTCCCGTCGAGTAGGTTCCCCGCCTTCTTCGGTACTATGAGCGACTCCGACTCCCGCCCTTCCATCCGGCTGGCTCCTTATGGTCGCCTGGCCGTACCCCCTGAGTGCCTGTTGTTTGCTTCCGGTACCGTCAGGCACGACAGCACCGGACCGGGAGCTTTCGCCGCAGGCAGCCCCATGCCTGTACCTTTGTCGTTCAGAGGAGAAGGACGGGCCTCCCAGGTTCCTGGGAAACCCCTGTATGGACATGCCCTGCTCTTCGACCCCGGCGGCCCTTCCCTGCCAAGCCATACGGCAGGGTCGTGTTGCCTTCCAGCATTTGAAAACTGTCGGCGACTGCCACTACCACAATTTCGGGGCTCTATCACACGGCCTACCTACTCGCTGTGTACGCTTCGCAGCGGCGGTTACCCGACACCACGCAACACTCGCTGCCGGCTGGTGGCTAGCCTTG
>NZ_LVIA01000078.1:0-2067 GCF_001596805.1 Halomonas sp. KX33721
TGCTGCGAACTCGCGAGAGTAAGCGAATCACTTAAAGTGCGTCGTAGTCCGGATTGGAGTCTGCAACTCGACTCCATGAAGTCGGAATCGCTAGTAATCGCATATCAGAATGATGCGGTGAATACGTTCCCGGGCCTTGTACACACCGCCCGTCACACCATGGGAGTGGGTTGCTCCAGAAGTAGATAGTCTAACCCTCGGGAGGACGTTTACCACGGAGTGATTCATGACTGGGGTGAAGTCGTAACAAGGTAGCCCTAGGGGAACCTGGGGCTGGATCACCTCCTTATACGATTTAGAACTTATTTGTTCGTAGTGTCCACACAGATGATTGTTAATTGTAAAGAGAACAACACTTATTGTTTGGGTCTGTAGCTCAGTTGGTTAGAGCGCACCCCTGATAAGGGTGAGGTCGGTGGTTCAAATCCACCCAGACCCACCACTCTTCTTAATCTTATCACTAAGATTAAAACGAAGTCGGATAACAAACAATAAGACCAGCATATGTGGGGCTATAGCTCAGCTGGGAGAGCGCCTGCCTTGCACGCAGGAGGTCAGCAGTTCGATCCTGCTTAGCTCCACCACTTTACTTCTTAAAAATAAATATTCTTTATCGGGTAGCAACATCACCTGAGAATAGAGTGTGTTTAATTTTGAGAAGTTTTTGATTCTCTGCTCTTTAAAAATTTGGAAAAGCTGATAATAAAATTCTGATAGATACTTTGTATTTATCAAGAGTTTTCAAAAGTAAAAAAGAATGATAGCAGTATCATTCAGTGCCAATTTAATCATTTATGATTAATTGGTATCTACTTTAGTATTCAATATTAACTTCTGGCGAAGTTAAACTGTCACTAACAAAGACCCGTTTGGGTTGTATGGTTAAGTGACTAAGCGTACACGGTGGATGCCTTGGCAGTTGGAGGCGATGAAGGACGTATTAACTTGCGATAAGCCTAGTCAAGCTAGTAAAAAGCGCTTGAGACTAGGATTTCCGAATGGGGAAACCCACCTGCTTGCAGGTATCGTTAACTGAATACATAGGTTAACGAGGCGAACGCGGAGAACTGAAACATCTAAGTACCCGTAGGAAAAGAAATCAACCGAGATTCCGATAGTAGCGGCGAGCGAAATCGGAACAGCCCTTAAGCTTATTATGTGTTAATGGAAGGCTCTGGAAAGTGCCACGATACAGGGTGATAGTCCCGTACATGAAAAGACATTTTAAGTGAAATCGAGTAGGTCGGAGCACGTGAAACTTTGACTGAATATAGGTGGACCATCATCTAAGGCTAAATACTCCCAACTGACCGATAGTGAACCAGTACCGTGAGGGAAAGGCGAAAAGAACCCCTGTGAGGGGAGTGAAATAGAACCTGAAACCGTGTACGTACAAGCAGTAGGAGCCTACTTGTTAGGTGACTGCGTACCTTTTGTATAATGGGTCAGCGACTTATATTTTGTAGCGAGGTTAACCGATTAGGGTAGCCGTAGGGAAACCGAGTCTTAACTGGGCGAATAGTTGCAAGGTATAGACCCGAAACCCGGTGATCTAGCCATGGGCAGGTTGAAGGTTGAGTAACATCAACTGGAGGACCGAACCCACTAACGTTGAAAAGTTAGGGGATGACCTGTGGCTAGGAGTGAAAGGCTAATCAAACCGGGAGATAGCTGGTTCTCCCCGAAATCTATTTAGGTAGAGCCTCGGACGAATACTTACGGGGGTAGAGCACTGTTAAGGCTAGGGGGTCATCCCGACTTACCAACCCTTTGCAAACTCCGAATACCGTAAAGTAATATCCGGGAGACACACGGCGGGTGCTAACGTCCGTCGTGAAGAGGGAAACAACCCAGACCGCCAGCTAAGGTCCCAAAGTCATAGTTAAGTGGGAAACGATGTGGAAAGGCCCAGACAGCCAGGAGGTTGGCTTAGAAGCAGCCATCCTTTAAAGAAAGCGTAATAGCTCACTGGTCGAGTCGGTCTGCGCGGAAGATGTAACGGGGCTAAACTATGCACCGAAGCTGCGGATTCATCTTAGGATGAGTGGTAGGGGAGCGTTCTGTAAG
>NZ_LVIA01000013.1:0-147331 GCF_001596805.1 Halomonas sp. KX33721
CGAGTCATTTACTTCACCAAGTTGGCAAATGGTGAGATCTGGTTATTGGTGATCTACAAGAAAGCCGTCAGGGGCAATATACCCGCTCATATCCTGAAGTCGATTCGTGAGGTATTGGAAAATGAGTGACGAGACACTAAGTGCTGAGGAGCTTGGCAACAAGTTGCTTCAGTCTGTTAAAGAAATGAAAGCGGGCAAAACTGCACGAGTCAGTCGTGTTGAGCCTAACGAGGTGGCAGAGGCTCGAGGCAAAACCGGACTGACTCAGGTCGAGTTTGCTGAGGTACTGCATATTTCCGCGCGAACCCTGCAGGAGTGGGAGCAAGGTCGACGTGAACCCTCTGGTCCAGCAAAAGCGCTCATTGAGATTGCTTCCCGTCATCCCGAGGTCATTCGAGAAGGCCTCGAGCTACGGGGTTAACAAGCGGCTGTTGTCGGACGCGCCTACGCTGCGCTCCGGCACGCCGCAAAGCCGGGCGTTAGTTGTATGGCAGCTTTTAGAGCCTAAGTACGGGTCTGTACCGCGCTAGCACACGGTACGTAGAGGAGAGTGGTGACCAAATGGCAATAGTAATTTATGTTTTGGCAGGCATCTCAATTTTGTTGGCTTTAGGCGGTTTGTCTGCATATGCGAAAACTAAGCATATAGGGCTGTTGCTGTCGTCAATCGTATCTATAGGATTTTCGGTCCTGGCGATAGTCCTTGTTCACTGGTGGCCACTCATCGTAGGTTTCGGTATCAATATTGGTTTGCGAATGCTGGGCCTTGATCCCAGTTCTCGGCGATAGTTACAACTAACAAACCAAGGCAGTGGGACATATTTTTGCTTCGCTGCGCTCAAAGCGCAAAAATATGCCCCTGATTGGGGGCGTTAGCTGTCGGAGAAGAGTGAATGACTCTACAAAATAGAATAGACCCTTGGGGAAATTTGGTTGCTGTCAAAGCAAGAGGTGAGTTTCTTGGAAACAGGGGAATCCTACATGATAACGACAAGAATATTGTTAAGCCTTGGGCACACAAAAATTGGGTAACTTGTGAACTCAGTTTTAAAGGGATAAAGCGCAAGTTATTCGGACAAAATAGTTACTCTGAACTATTTTTCTTGGATGAGGCAACGGCACTTGCAGCGGGGCATCGGCCTTGTGCTCATTGTAGGCGTCAGAGATATAACGAATTTAAAAACTTGTGGCTTAAATGCAAAACTGATCTTAAGTCTATATCCGTTTCAGAAATCGATAAGCAGTTACATGCGGAGCGAGCAGCTCGCGGAGGAGTAAAGGTCAAACATTCTTGCGCTTTCGAAAAGCTTCCCGATGGCGCATTTATTGAAATAGGTGGCGAGGCATTCCTGTTTTGGAAAGGTAAGCTTAAGGAATGGTCATTTGACGGCTATGTTAGTAGCATTTCCCTACCAGCAAAAGATGAGGTGGTCACATTACTTACACCGCCGTCAATTGTAGAGTTGTTAAGCAACGGTTTTGTGCCGCAGGTCCATGATTCAGCAATCAGCTAACAAGCACAGCCAGCAGGACAAACATTCCGCTGCGCTCCATGTTTGCCTCTGCTGTGGGCGTTATGTGCCAAAAATGAGGAAAATATGAATAGTGACTTAAACGACTTAATTGACAAGTACCGGTCTGACAATGAATCCGTATTCAATACGTGGTTTATTAATAATGACGAAAGACTAAAAGCCTTTCGTTCAATACGCCGTGGTGTTCAAAGTGTAATCAATGATATTAAAAATAAGGAATTTGGGAATGACTACAAAGGTTCATCGTTAGAGTTTGTTTTAAACTGTATCACAGAACAAAAACAAGTTTTCATTGGAGCATCGCATGCTTTTTACTGGAAACCAAAGTTAAGAATTCCAGACATTTATGAAAATGAAGAAAATAAAATGTCTTTTGGTCAATTTCTTGAAAATTGCTTCGCAGCCAAAAATGAAGAGCAAATCCTAAAGGAAATAATCAACCTAGATGAGAAGAAAATAAAGGGTCTTGGTCCGGCAGTGGCAAACATTTTATATTTCCTTCATCCTGAAATAATCCCTCCATTTAATACAGCAATAGTCAATGGTTTTAATCATTTATTCAAAGAAAAAGTTAAACTTGGTTCCTGGACTGAATACCTTCGTATGCGTGAGGTCATTTTACAAAAAAACAATAAGCATAAAAAATCACTGTCAAAAGATTTAGGTGCAATTTCAGGCTTGCTGTTTGACATTGGTGTAAAAAAAAATAATGGTTGGCGACGAAGGAAGTCTTTCGGAAAAAGAAAAAGCAAAGATTGAAAACCTTCTCAAAAAAAAGGCACAAAGAAGTAACCAGTGAAAGAGAGCAAGAAAACTTGCATACTGAAATGCAATACCATTTATTGAAGATCGGAAAAGCTTTAGGGTATCAAGTAATTAGTGCTTCTAATGATCGTTCTAGAAATTTTCAAGGAAAAAACTTTTCATCCTTGTGCCTCCCTTGTTTCCCTGAAATTAATGTAGAAAAAGAAACAAAAAATACAATTGCATTAATCGATGTAATTTGGTTTGAAAATAATACAAAGAATATTGTTTGCGCTTTTGAAGTTGAAAAAAGTACCTCAATCTATTCGGGAATACTCAGGCTGACTGACCTATATCACTCGTTTCCAGAAAACCCTTCCTCTTTATTTTTAATAATACCTGACAATAGAGAAAAAGAGCTGTTGCTACAGTTAAGCAGGCCATCAATTAAATCCAACGGAACTAAAATTCACTATATTAAATTTTCAGTCCTGAAAGAAAATTGCGAAGCAATCTGTAAGTTTGGAACAGGAAAAGAAACTCTACTAAAAATAGCGAACCAATAAGAACAGGCACATAACAAACTAATCAACCGGACGGAAAATACGTCTGTGCTAAATTGAAAAGCAAAACCAAATTGCGGTGGTGTTCGGGCCGTTCGTCGCCGCCGGTTATCATGAACCGTTAACAGTATCTAGGCTGGTGCCTTGACAATAATTATTATGTAACTACAATGTAGTTATGAGCCATTATTCCTTTGACTGGGATCCTCGCAAGGATGCCGCTAATCGCAAGAAGCATGACGTCTCGTTCCAGGAGGCCAAAACTGCCTTTACGGATGAGTTCGCACGTCTCATAGCTGACCCAGACCATTCTGAAGAGGAGGACCGGTTCATTCTCCTCGGTACAAGCATTCATTCTCGCTTACTGGTGGTGTGCCACTGCGTTAGGGACGGTGAGGTTATTCGAATTATCTCCGCCCGTAAGGCAAATAGGCGAGAACGAAATACTTATGAAGGGTACAGACATGCGTGATCATTACGATTTTTCCGAATCCGTCAAGAGTCCATACGCCAAGAAGCTCAAGAAGCAGGTTACGATCCGGCTGGATGAAGATACCGTTGCGTACTTTAAGAATCTTGCTGAGCAAAAAGACCTACCTTATCAGAGTCTTATCAACCTCTACCTACGTGATTGCGCTCAGTCACACAAAGATCTGAAAATTGAGTGGAAGTGAACTGTTAACAAGCGGCTTCTGGCGGACAGGCCAAAGCTCCGGCCAAAAAACGGCCTCCACTTTGCCCTGCCGCAGAGCCGGGCGTAAAATTTTTTGCCTAACCTCGCAGACTATGCTGTAATACGTTGTAGTCACTAGGTATGAGGGGCATAGTCATGAGCGTCACCACAGTTCGCCTTCAAGCAGAAGTTGAACAGCATCTGGAAGCAATCGCCAGCAGGCTACACCGTAGCAAAGGCTGGGTAATTAACCAGGCATTGTCGGAATACATAGAAAAGCAGCAGCTTGAGCAAGAGCGGTGGAAACAAACGTTAGAGGCAATGGAGTCTGCTGCCCAAGGCAAGGTTGTTGATGCCAGCGAGGTCCACAGTTGGCTTAATAGCTGGGGAACCGAAAACGAGCAAGATGCGCCGAGGTCAGGTAAGTGAAACTGGTTTACACCGACGAAGCCGTTGAAGACTTGAAGCGCCTAAGGGAGTTTATCGCCGTTCACAGCCCCTCTGCGGCAGGCAGGATAGCCACAGAACTGGTTAGCAAAATCGAATTACTACCAGGCTTCCCCAGAATGGGAACACCGGTTGAAATGGCACCGGTACCGGATTCCATCCGCGACATGGTCTTTGGCAAATACGTTGTTCGCTATTCCGTACATGTGAGCGCCATCATTATTCTAAGGGTATGGCACGAGCTGGAAGGTGAACGATAGCAATTTAATCAGCCGCTGTTGTCGGACAGTTTTTCCACCGCTGCGCGGTTCCAAACCTGCCGCAAAGCTTCGCGTTAGACTTGCAAGAGAACATCGCGCATCGTGATGTCGTTTTAACAACCGGAGACATGCCATGGTCAAAGTAGCCTTGTTCGTTCGCCTTGAAGCGAAACCCGGAAAAGAGAAAGAGGTTGAGAACTTCCTTGTGAGTGGCCTTCCCATCGTCAATGAGGAGCCTGACACCACTGCGTGGTTTGGCATTCGCCTTGGACCAAGCACTTTCGGAATCTTTGATGCTTTCCCGGATGAAGCGGGTCGGCAGGCCCATCTCTCCGGCAAGGTCGCAGCCGCGTTGATGGAAAAGGCAGGTGAGTTGTTCTCCGAGCCCCCGTCCATAGAAAACGTTGATGTACTTGCGGCAAAGCTACCTGGCTAGCAAGCCTAACAATTCGTTCAAGCCGAGACCGCTTCGCGGCCTCGGCTTGGTGCCGTGGTATCGTTGCACCCGCCTCGGCCGCGTGCGCGGTCCGGCTTAACTCAGGTGTTAACTGCCAAAAGGAATATGCCATGTACAAGGAGTTTGAAAATCCGCTTCCGCCTAAATTCGGCCGAATGTTTGTCGGCAACGATGCGAAATTGAACCAGGGGCCGCCGAGACCAAATGACACCGTGACGATTCGGGCGGGAGATTCCATAGACTTCTATATCCTTGTCGAAGAATGCGCCCCCGATCTCGTTAGCGGTGAACTAGTGGGTATTGGCCCAGATCCCAGATGGGAATACCAAGGCTGGTCCTATGGAGGCAAGATAAAGGTTCCAGAGTCAGCAGTTACGGCGATAATTCGGGCAGATTAATCAGTTAACCAAGCGGTCAACCGGACCCCAAAAGCGTGCCGCTTTTGGTTCCCTCCGTTGCGCTCCGGCGCCGGTTACCTCAGCGTTAGGGCTTACTGCGTCCCAGCCAATAGCCAGGTTTTCGGGAATGGTGAGCAACCGCAATGACTATAGCCTCTTCTGGCAGTTCAATGGCGACTATATCGTATGGGAAGCGCTCCAGAATCAGGCGTCTTGCACCGGTATCGCCGGCTTCTTTGGGGAGAGGTGATAAAGGGAGGAAGTCTTCTTCAATAACGTCGATAGCTGCATCAACAGCAGCGAAAAACTCGGCTCCGAGTCCAGGCTGCTCATATTCATACCATGCTGCTGCCTCTATCGCTTCCTGCGAGGCCTCTTCCAGTATCCTTACCTTTCGCACTGTTACTGGCCCAACCTCGCTCTCATCTTTGATCGAAATTCTTCACGGCTGAGCAGCGTGGCTTTTCCGCTTTTGACATTGGACACACGGCGAACAATTTCATCGTTCCACGCCTGTTCTACCGAGTCGTCACGGGGGCCGTCCAGACTCATTATGAGCTCCCGAGCCAACGCTGCACGTTCCGACTCGGAGAGAGTCGAAATCTGGGAGCGTAGGTGGTCTAATGTTTCGGTAGCCATGGAGCCTCCGCAAATGACGATACGATTATGCTATCCCTATTCAAAGGCCCTAACAAGACCAGGCACGGCGACGGCTACTACATTCCGGCTTCGCCTACATTCCGTAGCCGCGCATGCTGGCTGGCGTTAGCCAGGGCGCTCGTCTTGACGTACGTACCTATAGGCGTACACTTGGTGAAAAGTTAAACACGCAAGAGGTGCGTCATGGCCGGAATCACAGCAACTGAGGCGCGCAGCAACCTTTATCGGTTGATTGACGAGACCGCCGAGTCCCACCAACCAATCGTCATTATGGGTAAGCGGAATAAAGCTGTTCTGGTATCCGAAGAGGACTGGTCTGCCATTCAGGAAACACTTTACCTGCTCTCCGTGCCAGGTATGCGGGAGTCTATTCGTGAGGGGATGGATACCCCGGTCGAGGAATGCGATGAGGAGCTGGACTGGTGACATGGAAGTTGGTTTACACCAAGCAAGCCCAGAAAGATGCAAAAAAGTTGGCCTCCAGCGGCCTCAAACCAAAAGCCCAGGAACTGTTAGCGTTAATAGCGGAAGATCCTTATCACAAGCCGCCTCCGTTTGAGAAGCTAATTGGTGATCTTGCGGGGACCTATTCGCGCCGCATTAATATTCAGCATCGCCTGGTCTACCAAGTACTGGAGGACGAGCAAGTGGTGAAAGTCCTCAGACTCTGGAGCCACTACGATTAATGCATAATCAGTAGTGATACCGGAGCTGGGCGATAAGCAAAGCGTCATCCGTGACTTTGTAAACTATTCGGTGTTCTTCGTTGATCCGGCGAGACCAGTACCCGGCGAGGCTGTGTTTGAGGGGCTCTGGTTTGCCAACACCTTCGAACGGTTCTCGTTTGGTCTCTTTGATCAGTTTGTTGATTCGGTTAAGTATCTTTTTGTCGGTTTTCTGCCAGTACAGATAGTCTTCCCAGGCGTTCTCGGAGAAGATGAGTTTCATTCAAGAAGTTCCTTTTCTTGACCACCGCCTTGCTCCAGCTCGGCAACGGATTCCAGCAAACGCCGTGCGTTTTTTGGTGCGCGCAGAAGGTATGCAGTCTCTTGCAGCGCCTCGTAGTCCTCTAGGGAGATCATTACCACGGACTGCGACTTGTTCCGGGTGATGATCACAGGGGAATGGTCTTCACAGACCTGCTCCATGGTTTTTGCTAGATTGGTTCTAGCGGCTGTGTAGCTAATGGCATCCATAAGGTTGCTCCTGTACAGGATGTTGACCATGGTCAGGATACTGTACACAGAAAGGTTTAACAATCAGCTGCACAGCGACCGATTTTTCGCCGCTTTGCGGCTCCAAACCGGCGCGTGATCCGGGAGGCGGATAACGGCACCCGGAAGTGCCCCTGCTCCAAGCGCTTGGCCCACAGGCAATAACCGGTGGCGGTAAAATACAGCATCTTCATCTGAGTCTTGCGCCGATTGACAAAGGCGAAATACTGGCTCGCCCGCAGGATGCGCTGCATATGAGCCAGCTGCGCCACTGGCTGCAGCAAGACTTTGGCCCTTCAGCACCATCACCAAGGACGACGCCATGATTCAACCGGTTATTCTGAGCGGTGGCAGCGGCACCCGGCTTTGGCCGCTCTCCCGCGAGCAGATGCCCAAACAGTTTTTGCACTTAACCGGCGAGCAGAGCCTGCTTCAGCAAACGCTCACCCGCCTTGAGGGCTTGACGACGCTACCGCCGATGCTGATAGGCCACCACTCGCACCGGTTCTTAATGGCCGAGCAACTTCGCGAAGTTCAGCAAAAGGGCCAGATCGTACTAGAGCCAGCAGGGCGCAATACCGCCCCGGCGATTGCCTGCGCGGCACTGCTGGCAAGGCAAACGGGCGAAGACCCGCTGCTGCTGGTATTACCTGCAGACCACGTGATAGGCGATGCGCTAGCGTTTACCGATAGCGTGCAGCGTGCTGAACCGCTCGCGGAGCAGGGCTATTTGGTCACCTTTGGCGTGGTGCCGACGCACCCAGAAACCGGCTACGGCTACATTGCCTGTGGCAATGCGCTGGGGGCAGGGCACCATCTGGAGGCGTTCATCGAAAAACCCGCGCTAGAGCGCGCCAAAGCATTGCTTGAGCAGGGCGATACGCTTTGGAATAGCGGTATGTTCTTGCTGCGTGCCTCCCGCTATTTGGCGGAACTTGAACGGCTTCAGCCAGACATGCTGGCCGCCTGCCAAGAAGCCGTAGCCCGCGCCCACCGTGATTTGGATTTTCTGCGCTTGGACGAGCAGGCGTTCCAGCGCTGCCCCAGCGAATCGATCGATTACGCGGTCATGGAGCACTGCTCCCAGGCTGCCGTGGTGCCTTTGGATGCCCAATGGGGCGATATAGGCAGCTTCGATGCGCTGATGGCGACCCATACGCCTGATACAGCGGGCAATGTGGTCACCGGGGATGGGGTGTTGAGCGATACTCAGCGCTCGTTAGTGGTAGCGAACCACCGATTGGTGGCCACACTTGGCGTTGAAGACCTGATCGTGGTGGAAACCTCGGACAGTGTACTGGTGGCCCATCGCGACAAGGCGCAGGGCGTTAAGCAGCTCGTCGCGGCGCTGACCCAGGCTGGGCGCAGCGAGCCGCATACCTCGCCGCAGGTACACCGCCCTTGGGGCAGCTTTCAAGCCATGAACAGCGGCGAGCGCTACCAAGTGAAGCATATTACCGTGCGCCCTGGGGCGCGGCTTTCGCTACAGCGCCACCACCACCGCGCGGAGCACTGGGTGGTGGTCAGCGGCACGGCTAAGGTGACGCTGGATGAACGCACGTTTTTGGTCAGCGAGAACCAGTCCACTTACATCCCCATTGGCGCACTGCACCGTTTGGAGAACCCGGGCAAAATCCCACTGGAGCTGATCGAGGTACAGTCCGGCAGTTACCTGGGCGAGGATGATATCGAACGGTTGGATGACGTGTACGCTCGCCACAGCGATGAGTAATTGAGTGCACTTACCAGAGCCAGCTACCGGGCCGTGCCGGTGGCTGGCCTTTACGCACCGCCACCCAACCGATAATGCAGCGCACGCCTAGCCATACCACCAGCAGCGGCCAGAGTAGCGTCCCGATAAAGATCAGGCTCAGGGTAAACGTGACGATAAAGTAGAGGCTGCCGATCCAGAACGTGCGGATGAGGTAGCGGTAGTGGGCCTGTAGCCAAGGCGCTGCTTCTTTGCGATAGACATAGGCGATAATCACACCGATCAATAGCGTGACATTAGCCGTGACCAGCCCTGCTAAATAGAGGGCATAAATAATTTGCGTGGGACGCGTATCCTGTTTGGGGAGGTACTGCTCAGTCATGCCCATCCTCACTTAATAGAGACGGAAATCGTTGGCGTTAGGCAGCCCTTGCTGCTCTTCCACCACTTTGCGGTAGCGTTTGTACTCCCACTGATACTGCGCCGGATCCAGGGCAATGGAGGCTTCAACGCTGGCATTCACGCCGGTAGCTGACTCTGTATCATCAGCGCTATACACCCGCTCGTCAGCGTCTAGGAAGTGGATCTCGAAGCCTTTGCCAGGAATACGCAGGGCCACACCGGTGACCACCCGTGCCTGTGTGCGCGCCACCAGCTTGGGTAACAGCGTCGCGGTATAGGAATCGCGGCCATAGAACGGCGCAAACACGCCGCTACCCCAGTCCGGCTCTTGGTCCGGCAAAATACCAATGGCCTCGCTACGTTTCAGCGCTTTGAGCAGCGCCGCCACGCCCCGTGGGTTAGTGGGCACGAGCTTTGCCCCCATGCGCTCGCGGCCATGGCGGATAATCGGCTCCAGCTCTGTGATTTTGGGCGGCTCGTACATAGCGGTAAACGGAAAGTGGCTGGAAAGCCAAAAGTTCAGCACTTCCCAGTTTCCAAAGTGAGGAGCAAGCACGATCACGCCGCGCCCCTCGGCCCGGGCGCTATCCAGCTTGTCGCGGCCATGTACCGCTAGAATGCTGGCTTCTACCTTCTCGGGCGGGGCCATCCAGGCGTGACCGAGTTCCAGCATCGTCGCGGTGGAGTGCTGTAGGCTCTGTTTGGCCAGGGATTGCCGTTGATTGGCAGGCGCGTCGGGGTAGACCACCTTCAGATTGATCTCGGTTACCTTGCGCTCGCGTTTGCTAAAGCGATACACCTGCGGGCCGACCAGAGCCGCAATGCGCCAGAGCCAGCGCACCGGCCAGCGGGAGAGCGTGCGCCATAGCGTTGCAATGGCACGGGCTTGAAAGCGCGATGCAGGGGGAGTTGCCTGTTCGGTCATGGGTTACAGTAGCCAGCTATCGACATTGGAGGGCGCGCGCTTCTCCTGCAGCCCTTTAAAGCCCTTTACGCAGCGCACGATAAACCACACGACCAACGCCAACAGCATGGGGAAGCCAACAAGAATCAGGGTAAGCAGCGTAGCGATACTGCCGTAGAGCAGGCCAATCCAGAAGGTGCGGATCTGATAGCGGTAGTGCTCATCTAGCCATACTGGACCTTTGCCGCGGTAGACATAAGCAATAATCACGCCGATTAGTGACGTAAAACCCAACACAAAGCTTGCCAGGTAGAGAGCGTAAATCACCATGGCCATGGTGGTGTCTGGGGCGGGGGAGGTCTCTTCCGACGAAGTGTGGTGGTTAACCACTTCGCCTTCCAATGGGGCGTCATCACGCATGGGCGTACCTTTTCTATTCAGTTTAATTCGAGCATCCTGCGGACACCTTCTCTGCGCGCTATGATAGCGTGGGCAGTGCGACTTATCACCCGCAGGCCACCCACGCCTAGGGTTGAGCGCTTAACGCGCTGCCGGGCGGCAGATTTCCAGCAGGTTGCCGTCGGGGTCGCGCAGGTAAAGCGACTCGATGGGGCCGCTGGCACCCTGGCGGGCCACGGGGCCAAGCTCGACCTCGATGGCCAGTGCATCCAGGTGCTGCTTAAACTCGTCCAGCGGTAGCTGGCAGCGCAGGCATAAATCCAGGCTGCCCGGTGTCGGCGTGGCTGAAATGGGCGCGATATCGGTATCGGTTTGGTGCAAGCGCAGGGCCGTGTCACCCAGCATCAAGTCAACGCGCTGAGCGTCCCGATAGCGTACATCCAGGCCTAATACACGAGAGTAAAAATCCACTGCGCGACCCATATCGGTCACGGTAACCACAAGATGATCCAGACCTGAGAGCATGCCTCTTTCCTTAATACAAACGTAAAACCAGAGAATACGATGATGCGACGCTGTCCGCTATGCCACGCGCAGGAGTCTGCGCTGTACCACCAAGACCGTCGCCGTGATTACTACCAGTGTGCCACGTGTGCGCTAGTGTTTGTGCCTAGCGAGCAGCATTTAACCGCTGCCGCCGAAAAAGCCGAGTACGACCAGCACCAAAACTCGCCGCAGGATACGGGATATCGGCGCTTTTTGGGGCGTTTATTTAATCCGTTGGCAACAAAGCTAGCTCCTGGCGCAAGAGGGCTGGATTTTGGCTGCGGCCCTGGGCCAACGCTCTCGGTGATGTTTGAGGAAGCGGGCTTTGATATGGATGTGTATGACATCTTTTACGCGCCCCATGCCGCGAATCTGACTCGCCAGTATGACTTCATTACCGCCACCGAAGTAGTGGAGCACTTGGCGGCACCGGGCGAGGCGCTGAACCAGCGGGTCGCGCAACTGCTACCCGGAGGCTATCTTGGGCTGATGACCAAGCGAGTGACGAGCCAGCAAGCCTTCGCCCGCTGGCACTATATTAACGACCCAACCCACGTGTGCTTTTTTAGTGAAGCGACCTTCCGCTGGTGGGCGGCTGAACAGGGTTTAACAGTCGAATTTACTGGCAACGACGTGGTAATTTTTAGAAAACACTAATCTGCTTGCTATAAGGGCGAAAAAGCATTGACTTTGCGCCTATGGAAGCAATAATTGCGCGCCCGTTTTCTTGCCTGTTTGATGTGATGGCGTGTTAACGGCAACGATTCATCCATTGAGCAAGGTGAGGTACGCATGTCGCGGCAACTGCTGGCCATGGCGTTAGCGCCCCTACTAGGGCTGTTTATTCTTGGGATTGGCAATGGCTTTCTCGCCACGCTGATTACCGTGCGCTTAGACGCAGCAGGTGAATCGGCGACGGTGATCGGGATTGTCTCGTCAGCCTATTTCATCGGCCTGGCCCTGGGGGCCATGTTTAATGATCGCCTGTTGCTGCGCATTGGCCATATTCGTGCTTACGGCAGTTTTGCATCGCTGGTGGCCGTCACCGTGCTGTTGCAGGGGTTGTTCTTCGACCCTTGGGCGTGGTTTGCCCTGCGCCTGGTGGGCGGTTGGGCCACGGTAGGCGTCTATCTGGTCATCGAGAGCTGGCTGTTGACCGCGGGCGACCAGAAAGTGCGTGGCCGCCTGCTGGCACTGTACATGATCTCCCTTTACGCCGCTGGGGTGCTGGGGCAGCTTATGCTCGGTGTCACCAGCGCCATGGGCGACACCGCGCCCTTTATGGTGATTGGCCTGTTGGCGTCGCTCTCGGTACTGCCGATGGCGATGATTCCCCGCGTGTCGCCGCTCATCGAACACGCCGAGCCGCTACCGCCTCTCCGCTTGATTACCATGACACCCACCGGCGTGATGGGCAGTCTAGGTTCCGGCATGGTGGTGGCCGCTGCTTATACGCTGCTGCCGCTTTATCTACAGCGCATTGGTATGAGCGTAAACGAGGTAGGTCAGATGATGGCCGTGCTCGTCCTTGGCGCGATGTTGCTGCAGTACCCCATTGGCCGCTGGTCGGATCGCCATGATCGCCAAATGGTGCTGATTGGTATCAGCGCCTTCTGCGTAGTGATTTCAGCGGCCATGCTGTGGTTGCCGCTCTCCACGCCGCTGCTCGCCGTGCTGCTCTTTTTGCTGGGCGGCGGCGTCTTTGCGCTTTACCCGGTGGCCGTTAGTCATGCCGCCGACCGCGCGCCTGCCGGTGCACTGGTGCGCATGAGCCAAGGCCTTTTGTTGATTAACTCGATTGGTGCCACCATCAGCCCGCTGATGATCTCGCCGGTGATGACCGCCATGGGCGATGCTGGCTTGTTCTGGGCGTTTGGCTCACTGAGTCTATTCTTCGTGCTGTTCTTCGGCTGGCGTCGTAGTGTTCGCCCGGCACCGGTACCGGTGGCACCGTTTACGGCCACTGCGCCGATGACCGCCGCAGGTGCTGAGCTGGTGGTGACCGAGGAGCTGGTACAAGGGGCGCTTGAGCACGAGCACCTGGAAGACCTGTCTGACGTTGTGCCTGAGGTCGACGTGGCCGAACCCGTAGTAGGGCCGCCTCAGGAAGACGAGAGCCATATTACCTATTACGACGATGTAGAAACCGAGGTGCGTCGGTAGGTGAACTGCAATATCGAGTAAGGTGAGACCTTGGGCTAATGGTGTGGCGAAAGTAGGGAAACTACTATCAGCGATAGTGTTTTTACTATTTCACCGCATTTGCCTGGGGTTTTGCCATGAATTATTACGCCGCGCCGGTCCGAGATCTGCGCTTTGTGCTCGAAGAGATGTTAGCGCACCGCTCCTTGGCGTTGCCGGGGTTTGAAGAGGCGACGCCTGATCTCGTCGAGGCTGTGCTGGAAGAGGCTGCGAAACTGGCGGGCGATGTCTGGGGCCCGCTCAACAGCACGGGCGACCGCCAGGGGGCTAAGCGCCATACTGATGGCAGCGTCACCACTCCTGAAGGCTTTGCCGCCGCCTATCAAGCGTATGTGGAGGGCGGCTGGAACGGTATTGGCGTGTCTGAAGAGCTGGGCGGGCAGAACCTACCCGAAGTGGTTGCCAGTGCGGTGCAGGAGATGCTCCACGGCGCGAACATGGCGTTAGGGCTATGCCCGATGCTCACCGCCGGTGCCATCGAGGCGCTGGCCCATCACGGCAGCGATGCCTTAAAAGCGACCTACCTGCCCAAGCTGGTTGAGGGCTCCTGGACCGGCACCATGAACCTCACCGAACCCCAGGCGGGGTCGGACCTCTCCAAAGTGCGCACCAAAGCCGTTCCGGAAGGCGATCACTACCGCATCAGCGGCCAAAAAATCTACATCACCTGGGGCGAGCACGACGCTGCCGAGAACATCATTCACCTCGTCCTTGCCCGCAAGCCCGATGCCCCGGAAGGTAATAAGGGTATTTCGCTGTTCCTGGTTCCCAAATTTCTGGTGAACGACGATGGCTCGCTTGGCGAGCGTAACGACGTCACCTGCGCCTCCATCGAGCACAAGCTCGGCATTCACGGCTCGCCCACTTGCACGCTGAGCTTTGGGGAAAACGGCGGTGCCGTAGGCTATCTGGTGGGGGAGGAGGGGCGCGGGCTCAACCACATGTTCACCATGATGAACGAGGCGCGCCATAAGGTCGGGATCCAAGGGATTGGCGTGGCCGAACGCGCCTGCCAGCACGCCTTGGCCTACGCGAATGACCGCACTCAGGGCCGCTCCCCCAAACAGCGGGGCGGCAGCGAGTGCACCATTAGCGATCACTTTGACGTGCGCCGGATGCTGCTCTCCATGCGTGCCCGTACCGATGCGCTGCGTGCCCTGGCGCTCTACTGTGCCGGGCAGTTAGATATCGCTCGCCGTGCAGAGAGCGACGCCGAACGCCAAGCCGCTCAGGCCTGCGCCGATGTTCTGATCCCGATTGTGAAGAGCTTCTCGACCGACCAAGCGGTGGATATTGCCTCTATGGGCGTGCAGGTGCACGGCGGCATGGGCTACGTGGAAGAGACCGGAGCGGCCCAGCTATTGCGGGATGCGCGCATTGCGCCTATCTATGAAGGCACCAACGGCATTCAAGCGCTGGACTTGGCCGGCCGAAAACTGCAGCGAGACGGGGGGGCGGCACTCTCTGCGCTGATCGATGATGTGCATAAAACGGCCGAAGCGCTGCGGGGTGAAGCGTCGCTGGCCAGCATGGGCAGTGCACTCGCGGCGGGCGCTGACGACTTGCGCGCCGCCATGGCCTTGGTACTGGAGCAGGGCAGCGACCCTGAGCACGGCCCCGATGCCGTACAGGCGTACGCCACGCCGCTGTTGAACCTTGCCGGGCACGTACTGTGCGCTTGGCAAATGGGCATTGCAGCGCTGCATGCCCAACAGGCTGTAGACGGCGGCAGCGATGAGCCGTTTTACCGCGCCAAACTGTGCAGCGCCGAGTTTGCCATTCACCAATGGCTGCCGGTTGGCCGCGCCCAGCATGCCGTGATTGAGGCCGGCTGGCACTGTTTTAGCCAGTTTGACAGCCGCGCCGCTCACTAGCCGTACCGCCGCCTCTTAGGCGGCGGTGTTCATTAGGCATCGCCTATTCGCGAGCGTCGCTCATAATAAAATCGTCAATAATAAAACCGAGAGTGCAGGAACCGATCATGACCTCCATCTTTGAACAAGACTTACCGCCGACCGCTGCCAACCATGTGGCGCTCTCACCGCTCACGTTTATTGAGCGCTCGGCGGCTATTTATCCAGATTACCCGGCCGTGGTGCATGGCCAGACGCGCCGTACTTGGGCAGAGACCTGGGCACGCTGCCGCCAGTTAGCCTCGGCGCTGGAAAAGCGTGGCATTCAACCCGGGCAAACGGTGGCCGCCATGCTGCCCAATATTCCGGCGATGTTCGAGGCCCACTTCGGCGTGCCGCTGGCGGGATGCGTGCTGAATACGCTCAATATTCGCCTCGATGCCGACGCCATTAGCTATATGCTGGCCCACGGCGAAGCCAAGGTGATTCTGGTGGATCCTGAGTTTGCCGAGGTGATTCAAGCGGCGGTGGCCACGTTGGAGAGCAAGCCGCTGATCATCGACGTGGCCGACCCGGAGTTTTTGGGTGAGACCCAAGGCATTGGCGAGTTGGAGTACGAGGCGCTGCTGGCCGAGGGCGACCCTGATTACGCCTACCGGCTGCCCAGCGACGAGTGGCAGGCGATTTCGCTGAACTACACCTCCGGCACCACTGGCAAGCCCAAGGGCGTGGTGTATCACCATCGCGGTGCCTACCTGAACGCGGTGAGTAATATTCTCGAGTGGGCCATGCCCCACCACCCGGTGTATCTGTGGACGCTGCCGATGTTCCACTGCAACGGCTGGTGCTTCCCCTGGACCATTGCCGCCAATGCGGGCGTTAGCGTGTGCCTGCGCAAGGTGGATCCCAAACGCATCACCGACCTGATCGCCGAAGAGGGCGTCACCCACTTCAGCGGCGCGCCGATTGTGCTCAATGGGTTGGTGAACCTACCGGCCGATCAAAAGCGGGTGTTTGATCATCCGGTAAAAGTGACCACCGCCGGTGCCGCGCCGCCCGCCTCGGTGATTGCAGGGGTGGAAAAGCTGGGCATCGAAGTGACCCACGTTTACGGGCTTACCGAGGTGTACGGCCCGGTCACGGTATGTGCTTGGCGCGAGGCGTGGAACGAGCTGCCACTGGAGACCCGTGCCAAAATCAAGGCCCGCCAAGGGGTGCGCTACCACATGCTGGAAGCGCTCTGCGTCGCCGATCCAGTCACGCTGGAACCCGTTGCCAAGGATGGCCAAACCATCGGCGAAATCCTGATGCGCGGCAACAACGTGATGAAGGGATATCTCAAAAACGCCGAGGCCACGGAAAAAGCGCTGGAGGGCGGCTGGTACCACACGGGTGACTTGGCGGTATGGCACGCCGACGGCTATATCGAGATTAAAGACCGCTCGAAAGATATCATCATCTCGGGCGGTGAAAACATCTCCACCATTGAAGTCGAAGATGCCATTTACAGCCATCCAGCGGTGGAAGAGGCCGCCGTGGTCGCGAAGCCGGATGAAAAGTGGGGCGAAACGCCCTGCGCGTTCGTCAAACTGAAAATAGGCTACGGCGAAGTCACCGAGGCGGATATCATTGCCCACTGCCGTAAGCATCTTGCGAGCTTTAAAGTGCCGAAAACGGTGGTTTTTAGCGAACTGCCCAAAACGTCCACGGGCAAAATTCAAAAATTCGTGCTGCGTGAAGAAGCCAGACAGCACCAGTCAGGGGAACAGCAATGAGCGAACAGCGGATTGGCGTGGTAGGCGCAGGCACCATGGGGCAGGGGATTGCTCAAGTGGTGGCCGCCAGTGGCTTTAATGTGCGGCTGTACGATGTCGCCGATGAGCAGCTCACCCGCGCCAAAAATGCGATCGATAAAGGGCTCGAGAAGCTCGTTGCTAAAGAGAAGATGACGGCAGAGGGCAAGCAGGAAGCGCTGGCTCGGCTTTCGACCACCACGGCGCTGGATGCGCTCAGCGACTGCAGCGTGATCATCGAAGCTGCCCCCGAGCAGCCCGCATTGAAAGAGAAGCTGTTTCGGGATCTCAGCCATTTGAGCAGCGACGCTATTCTGGCGTCGAACACGTCGTCTCTATCACTGACTCGACTGGCGGCGGTCTGCGAGCGCCCTGAGCGGGTGGTAGGCATGCACTTCTTCAACCCGGTGCCGGTACTCAAGTTGGTCGAGGTGATCCGCGCCGAGCAGACCTCGGATGCCACCGTAGAGCGCATCGAAGCGCTGACCAAAGCGCTGGGCAAAACCGCAGTGCCGGTGGGCGATGCGCCGGGCTTTGCCGTGAACCGTTTGCTGGTGCCGATGATCAATGAGGCCGCGTTTATCGTGCAGGAAGGCACCGCCACGCCGGAAGCCATCGATGACGCTATGAAACTAGGTGCCGCCCACCCCATGGGGCCGCTGGCGCTGGCGGATTTGATTGGCCTGGATGTGTGCTTGGCGATCATGGAGGTGCTGCAGGAAGGTTTTGGCGATCCCAAGTACCGCCCCTGCCCGCTGCTCAAGCGTATGGTGGCCGCAGGCTACCTGGGCCGTAAGAGCGGCCGTGGGTTCTATATCTACGAGTAGCCAACTACCGGATTGAAGCGCGACAAAAGAAGTGATTGCCACCCAACCAAGCGTTCGCTAGGGTTGAGTGGTCATCACTTACAAGCGCAATAACAATCAAGGAGCCATCATGAGCGACGCAGTGATCGAGAAGGTTGATAACGACGGTGTAGTGCGCCTGACCATTAATCGCCCCAAAGCCCTGAACGCGCTGAATAGCGACGTGCTCAGCGCTTTGGAAGCGCATTTAGTCGAGCTTGAAGCGCACCCCAACCTGCGGGCGGTATTGATTACCGGCGCTGGGGAAAAATCCTTTGTGGCCGGGGCAGACATCACTGAAATGCGTGATAAAACCCCCGAAGAGGCCCGCGCATTTGCCAGCCAGGCACTGCGTACCATCAAGCGCCTGGAAACACTGCCCGTGCCGGTGGTCGCGCTGGTGAACGGGTTTTGCCTTGGCGGCGGCTGCGAACTGGCGCTGGCCTGCGACTGGGCCGTCGCCAGCGACAACGCCATCTTCGGCCAGCCGGAAGTCCTGCTAGGCGTCATTCCCGGCTTTGGCGGCACCCAGCGTTTGCCGCGCCGAGTCGGTCCCGCCATGGCCATCGACCTGGTGACGACCGGGCGCAAGATCGATGCTCAGGAAGCGCTGCGCATTGGCCTGGTCAACCGGGTAATGCCCCAGGCCGAGCTTGAGAGCTATGTTGAAGAGCTTACCAAGCAGCTGAAGGGTAACGGGCCGCAGTCGGTACGCGGCGCCAAGCAGGCCGTGCATGACGGCATGGATCAGGACCTCGATAGCGCCCTGGCGCTGGAAACCAGCCTGTTCGCCTTCTGCTTTGCAGGCCAGGAGCAGAAAGAGGGCATGAGCGCCTTTGTCGAGAAGCGCAAACCCAATTTCTAAGCTCTCTTTTTTCTAAGCTCTCTTTTTTCGAGTTTTACTTATTTGAGGGGTGGCGCACGCGTCACCCCTTATTTTATTCTCAGGCTTACTATTTCTTACTATGCCGGAGTGACCGCGATGCAGTGGGCCGCCTTTCTTCTTGCCGCGCTGGGGTTTGCCTATTTACCCGGGCCTGCGATGTTATACACCGCAGCACAAACGCTGGGACGTGGCCGACGGGCGGGCTGGTTGGCGGTGGCTGGGGTGCATCTTGGTTGCTATGTGCATGTTATCGCCGCCGCACTGGGGTTAGCGCTGCTGTTTGCGGCCATTCCACCTGCCTATCTCGCGATGAAAATCATCGGTGGACTCTATTTGCTCTGGATGGGCGTGCGTTTATGGCAACAAGGCATTCGCACGAGCAGTGACGAACTCCCGCTCGCTTCAACCAAGCGGGTACTGCGCGATAGCTTTCTGGTGGAAGTGCTTAACCCTAAAACGGCGCTTTTCTTCGTGGCGTTTCTGCCGCAATTTGTGCAGCCCGATATTGCCATGCCGGTCGCATGGCAATTGCTTTGGTTAGGCATTGCCACCAACGTGCTGTTCTCGTCAGCGGATGTGGTGGTGGTGCTATTGGCCAGCCCGCTTCGCGCATGGCTGCAAACGTCTCATGGCTCTTCCCGGTTGATTCAACGGATTGGCGGAGGCGTATTAATGGGGCTCGGAGGTAATACACTGGTGCAGGCAGCAAGATAGGGCTAGCTAATTTTATTTTCACCATAAGGAGCGCGGCATGTTTGATCTATATATCGCCAATAAGAACTACTCTTCCTGGTCGCTGCGCCCTTGGGTGCTGCTGAAAGCGCTGGAAATTCCCTTTAATGAGCATCTGATGCCCTTTGAAGGTGGCTTTGGGGATAGCTACACCACGTTCAAGCGCTTTTCGCCGTCCGGCTTGGTGCCGTGCCTAGTGGATAACGATCACAATGTCGCCGTGTGGGACTCGCTGGCGATTGTAGAGTACGTGGCGGAAACACACCCGAACGTATGGCCGCAAGAGCGTGAGGCACGGGCCTGGGCGCGCTCCGCCAGTGCCGAGATGCATAGCAGCTTTGGTGCGTTGCGGGATGAGTGTTCCATGAACTGTGGCGTCCGCGTGGCGATGAACGAGCTTTCCCCAGGGCTGAAAAGCAATATGGCACGGTTAGATGCGCTGTGGCAGGAGGGGCTTGCGCGTTTTGGCGGCCCGTTTCTAGCAGGAGACCGCTTCACTGCGGTGGATGCGTTTTATGCCCCCGTGGCGTTTCGTATACAAACCTTCAACTTGACGCTGAGTGAAGTCTCCCTTGCTTATGTGCAGCGCCTGTTAGACCTACCCGCCATGCAAGATTGGTATGCCGCTGCGTTGAAAGAGACATGGCGTGAGCCGATGCATGAAGCAGAAACAGTGAAGTATGCCACTCTGTTGAGCGACGAACGCGCGATAGGCTAGTGCGTAGTGCGTGGATGGCTGCGCGATGATCACTCAAATCCGCTACACTGGCGCGCATATCATTAGAGAATGTTGAGATTCATGTTATGGCGCTAAGTGCTACCCCCTACAAAGTCGACGTTAACCTGACTGACCTGGATCGCAACGTCTATGAAACGTTGCGTTTCACGGTGGCCCGCCATCCCTCTGAAACGGAAGAGCGGCTGTGCGCGCGGCTGATCGCTTATATTCTCTGGTACAGCGAATCGCTGGCATTCGGGCGTGGGCTGTCCAATGTGGATGAGCCCGCCTTGTGGGAAAAAAGCCTGGATGGCCGAGTGCTGCACTGGATAGAGGTCGGTTTGCCCGACGCCGAGCGCTTAACCTGGTGTTCGCGCCGCGCTGAGCGGGTCTCGCTGCTGGCGTATGGCCGCGTGGATATTTGGGAAAGCAAAGTGCTGCCCGCCGTCGCTTCCTTGAAAAATGTGCACGTCGCTGGATTGCCCCAAGAGGCACTGGCCACCGTGGCAGCAAACCTACCGAGGGCGATTAACTGGGCCGTCATGATTAGTGACGGTTCGCTGTTTATCACTGATGAAAACGGCCAGCATGAAATCACCCCGCAGTGGCTATTACGGGAGCGATAGGTATTCATGTGCTAGCGTTAAATAACGGACTGGTTGCCAGTTCGTTATAACAAGGAAGTACCTCAGGGTGGGTAGGCATTGCGTGTGACATGCATAACAGAAAGTAGCTTGCTATCTATTTGCATGATTACATACAATCAACAATGTTTGTTCCCCACCCCGAGTATGTTTTGTCTACCTGCCCAGCTCTCAACTCAAGGAATGAGCCATGACGCCGTCTGTTTACTATCGCAAAACCCAAGCCCCGGCAGCTTTTTTATGTAAAGCCGTGCTGCTGTTTGTACTACCGTTCAGCCTGCTGCCCGCTATCGCGTCCGCCGACGATAGTTCGCTTTCCATTAAGCATGCAAACGATGGACTTGCCAGCAGTGATGATGGCCACTTTACCAGTGGCTTCGAGTTGAATTGGATGTTTACCCCCGAACCACAAAGCTGGCCCCAGCGTTTAGCGGCTGCGTTGCCGGATAGTATCATCAGTCAAGCTGATCGCGCCTCCTACCGCCTAGTGCATCAAATTTATACGCCTAATGTGATTGAGCGCCGCGAGCTGATTGAGGATGACCGCCCTTACGCGGGGTTAGTGTATGGCGGTGTGTCGCTTTATGAAGATAAGCCGATGGGCCGTTGGCAGCAGGCCACCGACCTGCATTTGGATGTTGGCTTGGTAGGCCCTTCCTCCCAGGCGGATAGCATTCAGCGGGAGGTTCACCGTGTTACCGATAGTGACCGGCCGCGCGGTTGGCAAAACCAATTGGGCGATGAGGCAATCGTCAACCTGACCATGCGCCGCCAGTGGTGGTATGACACGCCTCTGGCAAGTAAACAGTTTTCCCACGGCCCCGGTGTCGGGATGGCGCTTGGCAACCTGTATACCTATGCCAGCGCTGGTTACAGCGTTCGTTGGGGCGACGATGCCCAGGGTATTCCTACGTTAACGCCTAATCCTGGCAGCCGCCATCAGCTAAATGGCAGCAGTGGCTGGCAGTGGTACCTGTTCGCAAACGTGGAGGGATATTACATGGCACAGAACCTGACGCTGGATGGCAACACCTTTAGAAATAGTCACTCAGTAGACCGTAACGAGTGGGTGGCTGATGTTTCTACCGGGCTGGCATTGGCTTGGGAAGAGTGGCAGGTAACCTTCGCAGCCGTGCAGCGCACCCGCGAGTTCGATGGCCAGGATGAACAGGATAAATTTGGTGCGTTGACGCTTACCAAGCAATTTTAATTTTTGATGAAGCCTAAATCCAGCGGATAGCATCGCACCCAGGCACTATGGTTGCTACCTTGGGTGGTGGAAGGCATCTGTCTTTCGTCACTCAGGGGTGAGCGCCAATGGAAATGGTCTTTTTTAGCGGTTGGGAAAGTTTGGCCCGTACCCTGGTGGTGGGGTTACTTGCCTACACGGTGCTGATCGTGTTTTTACGTATCTCGGGTAATCGCACGCTATCCAAAATGAACGCCTTTGATCTTATTGTGACCGTGGCTTTGGGTTCTACGCTTGCCACCGTACTGCTATCGAAAGACGTGGCGTTGGCAGAGGGTGCGCTGGCACTAGGGCTGTTGATTTCCCTGCAGTTCATCATTACGTGGCTGAGCGTGCGTGTCAGCTGGGTAAAGCGGCTCGTCACGGGGGAACCGATACTGCTGCTGTATGACGGGGAGTTATTGCAAGCGTCGCTAAGGAAGGCGAGGGTAACGCAGGATGAAGTGCGTTCTGCCGTACGCAGCAGCGGGCTTTTACGTTTAGAGGCTGCTCAGGCGGTGGTGCTGGAAACCGACGGTTCGCTAAGTGTGGTAAAGCGCGGGGAAGGAAAAGGTGAATCCAGCTTAGCAGGGGTGGGCGGCCCTTAAAGCGCAGGCTTCACCTGCTGGCCGTTCACGGGCAGCGAGCACAGTGGTAATCTTCGCCCCTTTCTTAACGCGTAAGGGCGACCTGTGAACATTAAAGCTGACCTCTCGATTCTAGATATTATTGGCCACCTGCTCATCTGGGTGTTGCTCACCATTATTACCTTTGGCATTGCGCTGTTTTTCTTTCCTTACTCCTTCGCTCGCTTCGTGATCAACCGCACCAGCGTGGTGGATAACGCAACCGGCGTAGAGCGGAAAATGGTTTGCGATATCAATATCTTCAGCAATGTTGGCCATATTATTCTGTGGATGGTGATCTCATTTCTGACCCTGGGGCTTGGCTATATTTTCTACTTTTACCGGGTGTGGAACTACGCGTTGAATAACTCTCGCCTGCAGTAATGTCAGCCCCCTCGCAAGCGAAGAGCCCCTTGTACTGCCTGCCGACCTTCGGCAGGCAGTCATTTTTTGAGAAATATTTGCATTAACGCATCTTCCTGTCCGACTCAACTCACCTTTCGCCTCCGTTGACATCCTTTGTATAGCCTCCTATATTTTCGCGAATAAAAATTACTATCATTAACATTAATATTCGCTCTGGGATCTTTCACGATGAAACCTGTACCTACCTTTCGCCTGCGCACGCTGAGCGTCGCGGTTGCCTTAGCCTCGGCTGCTGCTGTGCCGGTAGTTTATGCACAAGAGAGCAGCGTCAATCTGGATACGGTTGAAGTCACCGCTGAATCGGCCGGTCTTTATGGGTACAGCGATGCTGAGCGGGAGCCCTCAGTAGGCAAGCTGGATGTGCCGCTGGCCGAACAGCCTTACTCCATGTCAGTGATCGACCAAGAGTTTATTCAGGAGAGCGGTGCCAAAAACATTCAGGATGCGCTGCTGTATACCCCCGGCGTGTATGCGGGCAACTTTGGATTCGACACTCGTGGCGACAGCGCTAAAGTGCGCGGGCTAGATGCAGGCCGCTATTTGGATGGTTTGCGCCAAGTGTATGGCTCCTACAACACCGTGCGCACCAACGTCTACGCGCTGGAGAGTGTGGAGGTGTTACGCGGGCCATCTTCCATGCTGTATGGCCAAGCTGATTTGGGCGGCATCATCAACGGCGTCTCTAAACTACCCCAAGAGGAGCGCAGCGGTGAGGTTTGGGCGCAGTACGGCTCCTATGACCGCAAGCAGCTGGCGTTGGATGTGACCGGGGCGGCCGATGAAGAGGGCGAGTTTCTTTATCGCTTAGTGGCGTTAACCCGCGATAGCGATACACAAGTCGATCACGTTGAAGATGATGGCTACCTGTTTGCGCCATCGTTTACGTGGCGCCCCAGCGACGCCACCAACATTACGCTGCTACTGAACCGCCAGGAAAACAAAGGCCAGGTATCGGCGCAGTTCCTTCCCCAGGCGGGCACGTTAGAGTCGGGTTCACTGGGCTTTATTGGCTCGGAGCGATTTGTTGGCGAGCCGGGTTGGGACCGCTACGACCGGGAAAAGATCGAAACAACGCTGTTTGTTGATCACCAGCTCAACGACAGCTGGGCGTTTGCTGCCACCGCCCGCTATACCGATTCCAGCACCGAAACCCGCGAGCACTGGGTGGATATCCCCAGCGTGCCCGATGCTAACGGCAATGTGAATCGGACCATCTTTATGGCGGATGCTCAAACGCGCATTCTCAATATGGATGCGCGCCTGGAAGGCGAGTTTGCGCTCGGCAATACCCAACATACGCTGGTGGCAGGTATTGACCGTCAGGACGCTCGCTGGTCTCAGGATAATTATAGTTCGGTGGCCAGTGGTGGCGGGCAGTTCAACGTCTATAACCCTCAGTATGGCAATCTTCAGCTGGATTCGCTGAACCCCACTGACCGCCCGGATAATGAGATTGAACAAGTCGGCGTGTATCTGGCGGATCATATCGAAGTAGGCCCTGTGGTCGTCTCAGCGGGCCTGCGCCGTGACTGGGCAGAGAACCGCACGCTGGCGCTATCTGGCCCAGATACGGTCAGTGATGAAGGTGAGACCACCGGCCGGCTGGGGCTGATGTACCGCTTTGATAACGGCTTCTCACCCTATGTCAGCTACTCCGAAGCGTTCGTCATGAACCTGGGTAACGACGGCACAGCTAACCCAAGCCCCTTGAAGCCCACCACCGGCGACCAGGAGGAGATTGGCTTTAAGTACGTATCTCCAGATCAATCCCTGGCCGTGAGCGCGGCCTACTTTGATATTACTCAGCAAAACCGCATTAGCGATGGCGTTACTCCGGGCGGCGTCGAGCAAGTGGGTGCCGTGGTCGATGGCTGGGAGCTACAGGTAAATAAGCGCTGGCAGCAGTTTGAAACCCAAGTCGCGTATACCAACTTGAACGCCACTAACGACGGTACCGGTATTCGCTTGCCGTATGTGGCTGAAGAGCAGGCTTCCTGGTGGAACCGCCTGTATGTTGGTAATAACTGGCGTATTGGGGCGGGCGTTCGTTATGTCGGCGACAACGTTGGCTCTGGCGGCGCGCCGGTAGTGCCTTCCAGCACGCTGTATGATGCGATGGTGGGTTACACCCTGGGTGAGTGGGGCTTCTCCGTAGACTTGAAAAACGCCACTGATGAAGAGTATGTCTCCTGGTGCCGCTATGACGTCGGTGACTGTGGCTACGGCGACCGTCGCAGCGTCACGGCCAACGTGCGCTATCAGTTTTAACGCATCATGATATAACAAACGGGGCCTGCGATGAGCAGGCCCCGTTTGGTTAATGGGACTCAATGCGTGAGCGGCGTTAGTGCGGCTGCTTGACCAGTGGCTTCACCAAACGCCGCACGATTGGGGCGACCAAGTTGATCACCGGCAGCGCGACGGCAAAGGCAAACAGCCACGCCTTGAGCCAAATCACTACAATCCCTTCCACAAGTCCCACGTTATACAGCGTTATGACCAGCGACATAATGCATGACATAAACAGTGCCATCAGGCATGAAAATATCAGCTGGGCGTATTTCGGATCGAACATCGTACGTTTTCCTAATACGCGAATTAACGCTTATCTTCGGTTTTCTCGGTGAAGTCGCTGGCGTCGTGGCGCTCGTGAAGCTGCTCGTTGGGTTCGCCCCAGGTGCGGTTTACCATGCGGCCCCGCTGTACCGCAGGGCGGGCATCAATCTCTTCGGTCCAGCGCAGCACGTTGGTGTAGGTGTGTGCCTCGAGGAACTCAGCGGCCTCATACACGCGGTTTTTCACCAGCGCGCCGTACCAGGGGTGAATCGCTATATCGGCAATGGTGTACTCATCGCCTGCCATAAAGCGGTTGTCGGCCAAGTGACGATCCAGTACGTCTAGCTGACGTTTGACTTCCATGGTGTAGCGGTCAATCGGGTACTGGTACTTCTCTGGCGCGTAGGCGTAGAAGTGACCAAAGCCGCCGCCCAGTATGGGAGCGCTGCCCATTTGCCAGAACAGCCAAGAGAGGCACTCGGTGCGTTTGGCCGGGTCTGTAGGCAGAAATTCACCGAATTTCTCGGCGAGATAGAGCAAAATAGCCCCTGACTCAAACACCCGTTGGGGCGGGTTCATACTGTGATCCACCAGCACCGGGATCTTGGAGTTAGGGTTAGCCTCAACGAAGCCGCTGCCAAACTGGTCGCCTTCGCCGATTTGAATCAGGTGCGCATCGTACTCGGCTGCCTCAATACCTTTTTCCAGCAGCTCTTCTAGCATTACCGTGACTTTCACACCGTTGGGCGTGGCGAGGGAGTAGAGCTGTAGCGGATGTTTGCCTACCGGCAGCGCTTTATCATGGGTGGCGCCCGCTACCGGACGATTGATGTTTGCAAACTTACCGCCGTTGCCCGGCTCCCATTTCCATACGCTCGGTGGTGTATAGGTCGTATCGGTCATCATAGCCTCGCTGTTCATCAGGTAAGAAAAAAACAGTGCAATCGCCTAGCCTAGCTTACTGAGTTATCCCTACTTTATGGGGACGTAACCTTCACGGCCACCCGTGGCATGAGCATGTGCGCGGTAAGCAATCGTTTCAATCGACATTGAGTCTCTCCTGTTTATGGGGCTCAGTCGTTATGGTTGGATAGTGACTGGTACATCAGGTTAATTACGCATTCGCTATTAATTTAGTGCGGCTTTATTTTGTGCGCAAGCTAGATGATCAGAAAGTTTGTAGTGCCACGGACGAGAGTCGCACTACTTGGCTTTTTGCAGGCTATCGCGCAGTTGAACCAAATCCTCTTTCAACTGCGTTAAGGCCTCCATAGACTTCTCGCTGGCATTCACCATACAACTGGGAATATGACGCGCCTGCTCGCGCAGGGAACGGCCTTTATCGGTCAGAAATAGCTCCACCACGCGCTCATCTTGCACGCTACGCTGGCGGCGCAATAGCTGGTCGGCTTCTAAACGCTTTAGGAGAGGAGTCAGCGAGCCAGGGTCTGTCAGTAAGCGCTTACTGAGCGTCCCTGCAGTAATGCCATCTTCTTGCCAAAGTACCAGCATGACTAGGTATTGCGGGTAAGTAAGCCCTAACTTTTTCAAAAGCGGTTTATAAACTTTTGTCATCATCAACGATGTTGAATAGAGGGCGAAGCAGAGCTGATGGTCTAGCTCTAGTTCGCTGCAAGTGTCTAACGCAGGCATGTGGACTCCAGGACAGGATGCATATCGGGTAATGTAGCGCGCTAGGCGGTGAGTGGCTATCCCTAGACGTTGGTCGTAAGTTGGCAGTTTTGCTTTGACACCCAGCCGAATGGTCACTAGCCTTCGCTTATTGGATGTTACCGGTAACACTGCGGCGTAACAGGCGCGATAGCACGGCAGCGTTCATAACCGCTTAGCAATTAGCAGTTCAGCACTCAACAACAATGAATGTTTGGAGATAACGTCATGACAGCGATTTGGCGCAACACGCTTACCTTAGTTGGTGCAACCACCCTTACTTTTGGCATGGCGCATGCCCAAAGCCCCGAGCTTTCCGACCCGCCGGCCATTGAAGGGGATGTCGTGGCGGACCACGGTAGCCATACGCTTCGCATGGGCATTGGCCTTTCTGAAACCTCTCCGCAGTTTCTCTCTAGCCAATACTTTGGCGAGATTCTAGAGCAGCGTACCGAAGGCCGTATCACGGTCAACGTGTTCCCCAACAGCCAGTTGGGCGACGATGTTCAGATGATGGAAATGCTGCAGACCGGCACGCTGGATATGACGTACCCATCTAGCTCCGCAACCACAGGCTATGTGCAAGCGCTGTCGGCGTTCGACCTACCGTTCCTGCTGCCCAGCCGTGAAGCCGCCATTGCAGTGATGCAGAGCGACGTTGCCCAAGAGATGCTAGATGGCTTTGAAGGCACTGGCTTAAAGGCACTCACTTTCTCTGAAAACGGCTACCGCCAGCTCTCTAACAGCGCGCGCCCCGTTGAAACGCCAGAAGATGTCGCAGGCCAGGATGTTCGCGGTTTGAGCGTACGTACCATGCAGAACCCGGTGCACCTGGCGATTTGGGAAGCATTAGGTGCTAACCCCACGCCGATGGCGTTTGGTGAGCTGTTCTCTGCCCTAGAGCAGGGCGTGGTCGATGGCCAGGAAAACCCCTGGAGCACCATCCTGACCTCTAACTTCAACGAAGTTCAGGATTACGGCACCGAAACCCGCCACGTCTACACACCGTTCATCATGATGCTTTCCGAGCGTACCTGGGACCGTATGGCACCCGAGTACCAAGAGCTGGTGCTGGAAGCCGCGCGTCAATCCGCCGAGTACGAAATTCAACTCTCTGCTGAGTATGACGACTGGTCCCGTGAGCAGTTAGAAGCCCGCGGTATGCAGATCACTCGCTTGAGCGATGAGCAACTGGCCGCGTTCCAAGACGCCGTGCAGCCCGTTTATGAAGAGTGGGCGCCGCGCATTGGCGAAGATCTGATCGCTGAAATTCAACAGATCGTTGAAGATGCTAGCAACTAATACGCACCATTAAGCGCGCCATCGGGCAGGCCATTGTGCCTGCCCGACTTGTCAGTGCCCCTGGAGTTCTTATGACATCCTCCTCAACACCTCCCAACGCTGAATCCTCTTTGAGAACGCCTACGATTGAAGATCCGTCGGTCTATTTAGACGACCCCAATCGCAAGCTGCTGGAAATTGATACTGAAACGCGTCAAGGCCCCGCGCTGTTTCGCTGGTTAACGCTTGGCATGGAGTATTTGATCGGCGCCATTTTAGTGGCGCTGATTGTGGCGGTGTCCAGCAATGTGGTGGGCCGTTCGCTATTTAACCACTCGCTGCCTTGGGTCGATGAGCTGGCGCGCATGCTGTTTATTTGGCTGGTGTTTATTGGCGCGGCCGCTGCGTTTGCCCGCTATGAGCACATTGCCGTGGATGCCTTGGTGCGGCGTTTGCCACTGCGCTTTGCGCATATGCTGTACTGCTTACAGCACCTAATTATTGCCGGTCTTATGCTGGTCATGGTGTTTGGCGGCTATCAAGTGCTGTCACGCTCCAGCGGGCGCTCTGCGATTATGGGCGTGCCCTTGAGCCTCGTGAGTCTTTCCCTAGTGCTGTGCGTCATCTTTATTGCCGCCGTCTCGCTTTGGCGGGTATGGATGAGCGTACGCGTGATTGTTCAACCACACGGCCAGTCGGCTGACGCGCAAGGGGAGTGATCACCATGCTGTGGATTTTCCTAGCCATTTTATTAGTGTCGATTGTGATCGGCTTGCCCATCGCGTTTGGTTTGGGAGTGGCGGCGCTGGTCATGGCGGTGCTCTCAGATATTCCGCTCTCGATTATGATTGAGCAGTCCATCCGTGGAGTGAACAGTTTTCCGCTGCTGGCCATTCCGTTCTTTATTCTGGTCGGTGAAGTAATGAGTAACGGCGGCATTGCGCGTCGTTTGATGGAGCTTGCGGGGGCGCTGGTCGGCTTTATGCGTGGCGGCCTGGGCCAAGTGGCCATTACCGGGTCTATGTTTTTCGGCGGTATCAGCGGCTCTGCCGTTGCCGATACGGCGGCCACCGGCTCGATGATGATTCCTTCCATGAAGCAGCAGGGCTATACCGCGGCCAACGCCACGGCCATCAATACGGTCTCATCGGTGATCGGGATTATTATTCCGCCTTCTATTCCGCTGATTCTGTACGGCATCGTCACCGAAACCTCCATCAGCCGCCTGTTCATTTCCGGCATTGTGCCTGGGCTACTGATTGGCGCTGCCCTGATGGTCACCACCTATATTCTGGCCAATAAGCAGGGCGGCGGCGTGCGCCAGTTCCGCTGGGACGTGCTGTGGAAAGCCTTTAAAGACGCCTGGCTGGCCCTGGTGTTACCGGTGATTGTCATTGGCGGTATTATTGGCGGCGTGTTCACCGCCACAGAAGCGGCGGTCGCGGCACTGCTTTACTCGCTGGCGATTTCACTGCTGGTTTACCGCGAGTTCAAGCTCAGCGAACTCATGGGTATGCTGATTCGTACCGCCAGGCTGACCGGGATGGTAATGATGCTGTTGGCCTTTGCCACCGTTATTGCGTGGTTCTTGACCATCAATATGGTTCCGCAAACGTTGGTACGTCAGGTACAGGCGATTACCCAGGAGCCGTTCCTTCTGCTGCTGATTGTGGCGGCACTGTTGCTGCTGGTGGGCTTTGTAATGGACCTCACGCCGGCCATGGTGATCATGGCACCCATGCTGGCCCCTATCGTCACATCGGTCGGCGTGGATGCCGCTTACTTTGGCGTACTGATGGCCTTCATTCTGGGGATTGGGCTACTCACGCCGCCGGTGGGCACCTGTCTTTACGTGGGCTGTGGCGTGGGTAAAGTCTCCATGGAGTCTTTGGTCAAGGCCATGTTGCCTTATTATGCCGCGCTGCTTGTGGTGCTGGTGCTGCTCATCGCCTTCCCAAGCATCGTGACTTGGTTGCCCGACCTCACCGCCGTGCGCGGTAACTGATAGGAGCCGCGTGTGACGACTGATTCAAATCATAACGGCTCATATCGCATTCTCGTCATGGGGGTGTCAGGTTCGGGGAAGTCGCATATTGGTCAGCAGCTAGCGGCCAGTATGGAAGCCACCTTTATTGATGGCGATGACCACCACTCGCCAGCCAACGTAGCCAAGATGGCCAGCGGTACACCGCTGAACGACGATGACCGTCGCGACTGGCTAGCAACCCTGGCTGGGCTATTTGCCGAGTATAAGGCGCGGGGTGAGTCGGTGGTGATTGCCTGCTCTGGCCTGAAGCGGCGCTACCGCGACCGCCTGAGAGAGGGGGATAGCGCGCTGCGTATTCTTTACCTAGAAGGCACGCATGGGCTGCTGCGCGAGCGCTTAGAAACTCGTGCCGGGCACTTCTTTAAGGGCGACAGTATGTTAGCCAGCCAGCTAGCCGACCTAGAACCACCGGCAGCAGATGAGGCGGTGACGCTCTCCATCAGCCTAACACCGGCGGTGATCGTCGAGCGTTTTAGCGCCACGCTGGTGCCCGAACAGCGCCGCTCATTAGGCTAAAGGAAGGGATAGGCGGCGGGCTCTACTATTCGTTATGGTAGGGTTCGAGCGCCATCCATTGTACAAGGCAGCGACGCCATTGAAGAAAAAACGCCCTACATTACAAGATATTGCTGATCGCGTTGGTGCCACCAAGATGACCGTTAGCCGCTGTTTACGCGACCCGGAAACGGTATCGGAAGGGCTTCGAGAGCGCATCTTCGGCATCGCCGAGCAGCTTGGTTATATACCCAATCGCGCCCCGGATCTGCTCTCCCGCGCGACCAGTCACTCGATAGGCGTACTGGTCCCCTCGTTGACCAACCAAGTATTTGCCGACGTCATCGTGGGGATCGAAGCCCATACCGAACCGGCAGGCTATCACTTGATGCTCTCCCACTACGGCTATAGTCAGGAGCTCGAGGAGCGCAGCCTTGCCTCGCTACTGTCGTATAATGTAGATGGGGTGATTCTCTCTGACCATGATCACACGCCGCGCAGCCTGCGTATGTTAGAAACCGCTGGCATTCCCATTGTGGAGATTATGGATACCCACCGCCCGCCGCTGCAGCAGGCAGTGGGCTACGATAACGTCCGTGCCGCCTATGATATGGTGAGTGAGATGATGCGCCGTGGTCGCCGCCAAGTTATCTACTTGGCCGTGCGTTTGGATGAACGTACCCGCCAGCGTGAGCTGGGCTATCGTCAAGCCATGGAAGAGCATGGGCTACCCCCCGTAACGCTGCAGAGTAGCCAGCGCTCCTCCTATACCGTGGGGGCTGCGTTGATGCAGGAAATTCAGCGTAACTACCCCGAAACAGACGCTATTTTTTGTACCAATGACGACGTGGCCGTGGGCGCTTACTTCGAGTGTCTACGCCAAGGCATCGGTGTGCCCGAACACATAGCGATTGCCGGGTTTCACGGCCACGATGTTGGTCAGGCAATGACGCCCCGCCTTGCCAGCGTTGTCACGCCCCGTAAGGCGATTGGCGAAGCCGCCGCAAAGGCCCTGCTGGCGCGGATCCGTGGCGAAGCGCTGGAGCAGAAAGTGGTGGATTTGGGGTATCGTATCGAAGCGGGTAAAACGCTATAGCGTCCATCCTAAAAACTGTTTGGCTGCTTACGATAACCTCGTTAGGTTAGCGTTTTATCCTGTTACGCCCGAGCGTGCGAGGCCGCTGTGAAGATTACCCAATTAACGGTTTATCCGGTGAAATCCCTGCAGGGGATTGATGTGTCCCAAAGCGAGATCCATGCCCATGGCCTCGCTTGGGATCGCCGTTGGATGCTGGTGGATGCCCAGCAACGCTTCGTCACCCAGCGCCAGCTACCTGCGCTGGCCACGATCTCCGTGGCGTTGACCTCCGATGCTCTGGTGCTCTCTCACCCCACCGTCGAGCCAATTTCCATTTCACTGGAAGAGCCCAAGGGCAACTTGCGGCTGGTATCGGTGTGGAGTGATCACTGCAAAGCGCTGCCGGAGAGCGAGGCAGTGTCCGAGTGGCTAGAGGCGGCATTGGGTGAACCGGCCAAGGGTGTGAGTCTGGTGCGTTTCGCCACTACCTTTACACGGGCGGTGGAGGACGATTTTCTGGCCGGTGGCGAGGCGCACACCTACTTTGCCGATGGTTATCCCTTTTTGATCACCACTACCGGTTCGCTGGATGCGTTGAACAACGCGCTGGTGGCGGGCGGCAATACACCGGTGCCCATGAATCGGTTTCGGCCCAATATCGTGGTGGATTGCGACGAGGCTTGGCAAGAGGATGGTTGGGCGACGATCGAGAGCGGCAGCTATCAGCTCACCCTGCGCAAACCCTGCCAGCGCTGCAAAATCACCACCGTCGACCAGCAGACCGGCACGATTCCTACTCAAGCCGAGCCACTGAAAACGCTGCTGGCACTGAATACCCAACCCCACTTGAAGGGCGCGCACTTTGGCCAAAACGCCACGTTGACGGCGGGGGAAGGTGGCGTCATTCGTGTGGGGGAAGTGGTCTCCGTAACGCCCCGCTAGGCCTAAAGCGTAGCATTTTCGTGGCAATGGCAGTGCCCAGTAGGGTAATCACCATGCCAGCAATGACCTGTAGGCTCAGCGTTTCCTCCAGCAGCACATAGCCCCACAGCAGGGCGCTAACGGGGACGAGAAACGTCACCGTCGAGGCCGCCGTTGCGCCCGCGCTTGCCAGTAAGCCAAGCCAGCGAATCCTTTTTATTGTCCGCAGTGAGCGCCAGCAGTTTTATCGTCGGGGTTTAGAGGTTTCGACAGCCACATAGAATCACTGCTAAGAATCAGCTACGCTGAATGAGCACCGAACGTAACCCTGCGTTCATCCTGCGAGAAGCACACTACCCTAGGAAAGGAGAACAGAATGGATAGTAAAGCAAGCGCACATTGGGAAGGTGGTTTGAAAGATGGCCAAGGCAAAGTCGCCACGGAAAGCGGCGTACTGGATGCAGGTTACTCCTTCAAGCAGCGTTTCGAAGGCGAGCCCGGCACCAACCCAGAAGAGTTGATCGGCGCCGCACACGCCAGCTGTTTCTCGATGGCCCTATCGATGATCCTTGGTGAGAAAGGCTACACCGCCGACGCCATCGATACCCAGGCAAAAGTCACGCTGTCGCAAAGCGATGCCGGTTTTGATATCTCCAGCATTCACCTGGACGTGGAAGCCAGCGTGAGCGGTGCCGACGACGCTGCTTTTCAGGAAGCCGCCGAAACCGCCAAGGCCAACTGTCCAGTATCTAAAGTCCTCAAGGCCGATATCACGATGTCTGCCAAGTTGAAAGGCTAATATCTGGCACTGCCTTAGGGCAGCGCTTGGCAGCGTGTTGTATACCGTTGTCGCCACTCACATACGAGAAGGTCCTTGCCGAATGGCAAGGCCCTTTTTGCGAGCAATGGCTGCTATGTACTCGTTAAAGTACTGCTTAGCTCTGTGTCGCGCATCTCGTTAGCGTTGTCTTCGCTATTGTTCATCTCGGTGTCGAGCTCGGTGCGAAGATCATCGTTATCAAGAAAATGCTAGATAAAGGTTAAACGGCTGCGACAGTCTGGCGAATTGACCCGCTGCCTATGGCTGTGCATATTCATTTTCATCGTCATCAAGATCGCCGTAGAGCGATAGCGACATAGAGAGATTTTCCAATGACCCTGACAGACCCTTCATGGCTGTTTCAGCCATTGAAACAGCGCTTGGCTGGCGGTGTTGTGGCATTAGGCGCTTGGCTGATGACAGCCAGCGCGATCGCCAACGATACTGAGCTGCCGAAAGGCCATTTTTTACTGCCCGAGTCGGGCAATATGGTGGGCGAAGTGTATACCGTCACTGCGAGTGAAGAGGACACGCTACTGGATATTGCCCGAGCGCATAACGTGGGCTACGAAGAGATCCGCATGGCTAACCCGGACGTGAGTCTGTGGGTGCCTGGCGAAGGCACCGAGGTCACCATTCCGGGGCAGTTCATCCTTCCTGACGAGCCTCGCACTGGTATCGTGATCAACGTTGCCGAGCTGCGCATGTATTACTACCCCGAGGCCGAAGATGGCCATGCTCCCCGTGTCGAAACCTATCCCATCGGCATTGGCCGCGATGCCTACAATACGCCGTTGGGTATCACCGAAACCACCATGCGCTTGGAAAATCCGGCATGGTACCCGCCTGAGTCGATCCGCCGCGAGGCCGCCGAGCGTGGTGACCCGCCGCCTGCGGTCGTACCGCCTGGACCGGATAACCCGCTGGGTCAATATGCCATTTTGTTGGATATTCCCGGTTATCTGATTCATGGCACCAATCAACCTGACGGGATTGGTATGCGCGCCAGTCGCGGCTGTATTCGCATGTACCCCGAGGATATCGAGTCAGTCTTCTGGCGTGTGCCAGTGGGCACACAGGTGAACATCATCGATGCGCCGATCAAGCTGGGGTGGGGAGCCGACGGCGAGGCCTACATTCAGGCGTTCACGGCGACCGATGAGCAGGCCTTTGGCATGGAAACGCTGTTGAACGTGGTGAGCCTGATCGAAGAGCATAAAGGGGAAGGTCGTGCCAACTACGAGCAGGTGAGCCGCGTGTTGAAAGAAGCCAGCGGCCAGATCGTGCCACTTAGCTAACCAATGTTCACTCGGCATCAGGCGGCAACGCGGGGACCAGCGAGAGCGCTACCGCCTGACGCACTAAGGCGGCCACATTGGCCGCTCCCATCGCCTTCATCGCCCGCAGTCGATACACCTCGACGGTTTTGGCGCTGATGCCCATGTGATCGGCGATTTCACGGCTGGTCATGCCCTCTGCAACATGCTGCACGATGCGCTGCTCTTTGGGGCGCAGGGCGTCGAACTCTGTTTGTAATCGTGCCAGTGCCTGGGTCTGTTGATGCTGCTGTTCGGTATGGCTGAGTGCTTGCTGCACTACATCGATGAGCTGCTGATGATTGAAGGGCTTCTCGATAAAGTCGAATGCGCCGTTCTTCAATGCTGCCACCGCCATGGGAACGTCGCCGTGACCGGTCATCATGATGAGGGGCAGGCGGCTGCCCTGGTCAACGAGCTGTTGTTGCACCTGAAGACCACTCATACCCGGCATGCGAACGTCCAGCAGTAGCGCGCCAAAGGTTTCGTGCTCCGTGGTTAAAAAGGCGTCACCGCTGGCGAAAGCGCGGGAGGTGAGCCCTACCGATTCCAATAGCCACACCAGCGATTCCCGAAGCGCGTCGTCGTCATCGACCACCGCGATGGCGCTAGTCTTGGGCGAAGAGGCAGTCGTAGGCGCATTAGCCGAGGGCATCAAACGTCGGTCTCCGTGCGTAGAAATACGTCAAAACAGGCACCTTTAGCGCTGTCGGTGCGCAGGGAGAGGGCGCCTCCCATACTTTCCACCAGTGTGCGGCTAATGGCTAGCCCCATGCCAAGCCCTTCATCACGGGTGGTAAAAAAAGCGTCAAAAATCATGGGCTGATACCTCGGGTCGACCCCCGGCCCTTCGTCCTCCACGCTTAGCGTGATTTGTCGCTGGCCGCTTCGCCGTGCGCTGACGCGCACTGTTTTGGCATCAACCACTCGACGGCTGGCAGTCAGCGCATTCAGCAATAAATTAACGATGACCTGTTCCAAGGCAATCGCGTCGCCGTAGATCCGCGGCAGCCCAGCGGGAAGCTCTACCGTTAGACCCACCGCTGCCTGTTGGTACTGCCAGTCGCAGAGCCCGCAGGCGGCCGTCACTACGTCAGCCAACACCAGTGGGCGTACTTGATGGCTACGCTTTCGGACGAAGCTGCGCAGATGCCGCAGACGCTGGGCGAGGCGCTGTACCTGCTCGTCGATGCGCTCTAGAGGTAGTTGAAGCTCGCTGGCGAGGGGCGTGGGTTGCTGCTGGCACTTTAGCAACGCGCCGCTGGTGTAGTTGGCAATGGCGCCTAAGGGTTGATTCAGCTCGTGGGCGATATTGGAGGCAAGTTCGCCTGCGGCAGCTAGCCGGTTAGCGTGGGCAATCTGCTCTTGGTGGCGACGCGCCTGGGCTTCTGCGGCTTTGCGGGCGCTAATATCGCGATTCACCAAGGCAAAGTGACCAGGCTCTGCCCCCCTGCTGCGGTGGGCCAGTACCACACTGAGCACCGGCACGCTGCCGCTTGCGGTGCGCATCTCCAGCTCACCGCTCCATGAGCCGTAACGCTCCACGGCGGGAAATACCACCTCATTTAATAAGCGCAGCGAGTCGGCTTGGTATAGCTCACTGAGTGCAGTAGACGCTTCGTTGGGCAAGGCAAAGCAGCGGCGAGCGGCTTCGTTAGCGCTGAATACCTGCTGGTTTGGCCCTAAAAACAGCACGTAGTCGGTGGTGGATTCGACCACCTGCGCCAAACGCTCGCGAGTGGCTTCAGCCTCAATACGACGTCCAACGTCTCGGGAGACGCACAGGATATCGATCAATTCGCCGGTCTCTGTATCCCGCCGGGTGCGGCTGGTGGTTTCAAACCATACGTAATGGCCCGCTTTGGCGCGGAAACGGTAGGTTTGCTGATAGAAACCGTCGTGGTAGTAAACCCGCGGTGACTTGTTGAGCAGGTCGTTCAAATCCGCTGGGTGAAAAAGCTGATACGCGGAGACGCCGATGAGTTCGTCGGGTTCATAGCCCAGCAGCTCCCGCGCGGCCTGAGAGGCATACAAAAACGTGCCGTCTCGGGCGTGGCGGGAGATCAGGTCGGTGGTGCTCTCGGCCAGCCACTGATAGTGGCGCTTTTCCTCCTCGAGTGCGGCGTTGCGCGCTTCTAAGGTGGCCAATTTTGCTGCTAGGGTTGCCTCTCTCTTATTGCTCATAAATTAGCGGGCAGGATCTAATACGCCGCCCATGGATGCGTTGCGGCGGAACCAGCCCGCAATGCTAGCGCGAGGCTGGCGGGTGGGTAGCACTTCGTGGGGAATGGTTTCCGATAAAAAGCAGGCAAACGTACCGGCTTCGGGCACCACGCGGGCCACTTCCAGGGTTGGGTCGTCCGGGTGATAAATCACCATTTCACCGCCGCCGTCGCTCGGCCAGTCGGGGTTCAAATAGCCGACGGTGGAAATCACGCGGTTGGCCCGCCCGCGAAAGCTGTCCAAGTGGCGCTGGTAGAAGGCTCCGGCAGGGTAGTGAGCAAAGTGGGCTTCGTACTCAAACAGGCCAAGAAATAGCGCTTGGTTGAGAGACTGCTGTAGCTCTGCCATAGCATCCAGGTATCGGCGCTGAGCGTCGCTCTCTCGGTCTAGCCAATGGATAGCATCACCCCGGATATCTTTACGTAAGTGGTGCTGCTGGCCTCGGCCAATGCCAGCCTCATCCAGCGCGTCCAGCTCGGCCAGCTGATGAATCTCCCGGTGCAGCGCTTGACACAGAGCCGAGTCGATCACCCCTTTCCCCACATACCAACCTTGTTCCACCAGCGCGTCGACCAGCTCCAAATGGGCTTGCGGGTCAAGGGCGGGAGAGTCCAGTTCAGATAAAGCGATCATTTCGTGATTCTCGTAACGGGCGCGCGTTCGGCTTTGGCCGAGCGACTGCTTGTAGGGGTGTGGCGTTCGGGGTAGTGGCGTAGGGCGCCGGGCGGGCGCTGATAAAGGTCAATCTCCATTCCAAAACCCTCGGCCAACAGCTCCACCAACATCATGGCAGATAATCCCCAAATCACGTGACCATCGACGTGATAGCTGGGCACATAGTGGGCGACGCCATCGACGGTAATCACATCGGTATGGGTGCGCTGGTCGTCTAAAAAGTGGCTGAGCGGGACTTCAAAAATAGCGTCCAGCTCCGCTGGGTCTGCCACCAGCGGTAGATCCGGTGGAATAATACCCACCCAGGGCGTCACGCGAATGCCGTGAAGCGAAATCACATCCGACAGTCGCCCGAGCGGTTGCACTTGGCCAGGCGCCAGCGCAATCTCTTCTTCTGCTTCTCTCAAGGCGGTGGCGTATAGGTCGGCATCGTCCGGTTCGCGTTTGCCGCCTGGAAAAGCGACCTGACCTCGGTGGGTCGTCAAGTGGCTGGCCCGGCGTGTGAACAGCAGGGTAGGAGCAGGACGCTCGACGATGGGCATAAGCACGGCCGCCTCCGGCAGCGCTATGTGGTCTAGCCGTTGAGGGGTATGCTGTTGCAGCTGTTTGCGCAGTTTCTCTAACATAGGTGTCTCTTTACTTTGCTCTCTTTTACCCAGCCACGGTGATCATCGTCAAGCACGTTGATGCCTCGACCCACCAGCCGTAGAGAAAACGCGATGAACTTTTGTAGTCAGTGTGGTGAGAAAGTCCGGTTTGCCGTTCCCGAGGGGGACGACCGCCCCCGCTACCTGTGCGACGGCTGCGGCACGATCCACTACCAAAACCCCCGTATCGTGGCGGGTACGCTGCCGGTGAGCGGCTCCAAAGTACTGCTCTGCAGGCGCGCGATCTCCCCTCGAAAAGGGTACTGGACGCTACCGGCGGGGTACATGGAAAACGCTGAGACCACCCAGCAGGCCGCCACGCGGGAAACCTGGGAAGAGGCGTTTGCCGAGGTCACTTTAGGCGGTCTATACACGCTGATTGATCTACCGCATATCAACCAAGTGTATATGATTTTTCTTGCCGACTTGATAGGTGACTTTGGCCCCGGGCCAGAGAGCTTGGAAGTGGAGCTGTTTGAGGAGCACGAGATCCCTTGGAATGCGCTGGCTTTTCCTACTATTGAGCGCACGCTGCGCCACTACTTTGCCGACCGTGAAAACGCTGCGTATCCGCTGCATATCAGCAAAATCACGCCTGAAGATCGCGAGCGCTATGTGGGTAGCGCCTAGCTTGTTCTATAGGTCGGCAAGCTGCCATACGTCGTAGGCGACTTCTTCATAGGGATGCGCCAGTTTGAGCGCGGCAATAGCGGCCTGAATATGCTCGTCGGCGCAGACCAGCTCGACCTTGAACTCCTCGACGGTTTCTAGCGTGCCGACCTGACCAATATGTGGCTCTGCACCATCAAGGGGACGAAACTGGCCAGTACCACGCGTTTGAAAGCAGGTGTGTTCGTAATCGCCAATCCGCCCCGCGCCGGTTTCAAATACGGCGTTTTTAACGCTTTCAGCACTTTCAATGGGAACAAAAAACGCGAGCTTATACATAATCAGAGGCCTCCCTTGGGTAATGACGTAACGCTGTACTGCCAATGTTAGCGGATAGCACACTACTGGTCTTGGCGCAGGCTTTGTATGATGGCGTTTTTCAATATAAGCGGCGAACCAACCCATGGATAAGTTTGAAGTAAAGCTCGACCAAGCAGCCAGGGCCGCCTGGATGTCCTATGTGGGCGGCATGACCCAGGATGAGATTGCCACTCAGCTTGGCGTCTCACGCCCTGGCGTCCAACGCTTACTAGCCCTGGCGCGCCAAGAGGGGTTGGTGAAAGTGCATATCGATCACCCCATTTCCACCTGTATGGCGCTGGGCAGCGCGCTGCGGGAGCGCTTCCAGCTGGCCTACTGCGACGTGGTGCCTGTGGACACCCAGGCCCCCGAAAGCGGCGCGTACTATCTGGCCGTGGCGGGGGCCGAGCGCATTGCGCGGCTGGTGGAGCGCAGCGAGCCGCTGACGCTCTCGCTGGGGACCGGGCGCTCGGTGCGTGCGGCAGTGGAAGCGCTTAGCCGTGTGGAGCGGCCGCAGCATCGCTTTGTCTCGCTGGTGGGCAACGTGGCACGGGATGGCTCCGCCAACCGCTACGACGCCGTGATGGTGCTGGCGGATAAAACCGGCGGCGAGCGCTTTTTATTGCCTGCCCCCGTAGTGGCGGAGTCGCTGGCGGAAAAAGAGGCCATGCTGTCCCAGCGCTTGTTCAAAGCGATAGCCGATGTAGCGCGAGAGTCAGAGGCGGCGTTTATCGGCATTGGCCGTATTGACCGCCAGGCCACGCTTTTTCAAGACCACTTCATTAGCGAAAGCGAGCTAGATGAGCTGCTGGGCCGCGAAGCGGTAGGGGAGCTACTAGGTTGGCCGCTGAACCGGCGTGGAGAGGTGATCGATTGCTCGATTACCCGACGGGTCACCAGCTTGCCGCTGGAGCGTTTTGGGAAGCACCTCATGGTGGGGATTGCCGGTGGCCGTGATAAAGCGCCTGCCATTTTAGCCGCACTGCGCGGTGGCTGGCTGAAGGGCTTGATCACCGACGAGATCGCTGCGCGGCATATCCTCGAGGCGATGGAGTGAGCGCTATCTTCGCGGTTGCAACATGCAAGCAATTGAATAAATTAGCGTAAAGTCTAACGCTCCAGGCTTTGCTTTTTTTTGGCTTGCGTGCGATCTTTTGTTCGGTTGGTGATCAATAAGATCAAGGCAACAACAATGCCAATATTTGCCAAGAGGAGTGCTGTATGCGTCTCGTGCGTCATTTGCCCGTCACGACCCTAGCAGCTGCTATTGCGGTAGCTGGCCAAGCCCAGGCTCAAACTGAGATCACCGTCGCCACGGTGAACAATAATGACATGGTCATTATGCAGAGCCTGACCGATGCCTTTGAGCAAGCGCACCCGGATATCACGCTGGACTGGGTGGTACTTGAGGAGAACGTGCTGCGTCAGCGCATGACCACGGATATTGCCACCGGCGGTGGGCAGTTCGACGTGATGACCATCGGTACTTATGAAGTGCCCATTTGGGCGGAACGCGGCTGGCTTGAGCCGCTGGACAGCCTGCCCGATGACTACAACGAAGACGATCTGCTGGCATCGGTACGCGACGGCTTAAGCCTGGACGGCACGCTGCACGCCCTGCCGTTCTATGCGGAAAGCTCGATGATGTATTACCGCACCGATCTGTTTGAGCAGGCAGGCATTGAGATGCCCGAGCAGCCCACCTGGGCGCAGGTGCGCGACTGGGCCGAACAGCTCCACGGTAGCGAAGAGGGCCTGGCGGGTATCTGTTTGCGCGGCAAGCCGGGCTGGGGCGAGAACATGGCCTTTGTCTCGACGCTGGTGAACACCTTCGGCGGCCGCTGGTTTGATGAGCAGTGGAACCCGGAGCTGAACTCTGAGGCGTGGAATAACGCGATTTCGTTCTACGTAGACCTGCTCAGCAACTACGGCCCGCCTGGCGCCAGCTCCAACGGCTTTAACGAGAACTTAGCGCTCTTCTCACGCGGTAACTGCGCCATGTGGGTCGATGCTACCTCGGCGGCAGGCAAGCTCTACGATGAGAGCGAATCCGACGTAGTCGGTACGCTTGGCTTTGCACCTGCGCCCATCGCCGAAACTCCCAAAGGTTCCCACTGGCTGTGGTCTTGGGCACTGGCTATCCCAGCCTCCTCTGAGCATAAAGAGGCAGCTCAAGAGTTTATTACCTGGGCCACTTCTGAAGAGTATATCGAGCTTGTCGGTGAGACTAACGGCTGGACCAGCGTACCGCCGGGCACTCGTGAATCCACCTACGCTAATGAGCAGTACACCTCAGCCGCGCCGTTTGCTGGCTTCGTACTTAACGCCATTAAAGAGGCCGACCCCACCGACTCTAGCTTAGAGCCGAACCCCTATGTGGGCGTGCAGTTTGTGGGTATTCCTGAGTTCCAATCGATTGGCACTCAGGTAGGCCAAACCATTGCGGCGGCGCTGACCGGTGATACGTCGGTTGAGCAGGCGCTAGATAGCGCCCAGCGTGCTACTGAGCGCACGATGCAGCGGGCGGGCTACATCGAACGTTAATGTACTCCTGCGCCTGCCCGGCCACGGGCAGGCGTTTTCGGTGGTTCTCGCAGGTCTGTTTTCTTGCAGGTATTTCCATGAATAGAACACGTGCTTCTGGCCGTACGGTCGGCGGGCTGAGAACGCTTTCGCTTCAAGCGCCCGCCGTCACGCTACTGCTGCTATGGATGATTGTGCCGTTAGGCATGACGATATGGTTCTCCTTCCAGTACTACAACCTGCTAATGCCCGACATGGCCGGGTTTGCCGGGGTGGAAAACTACGAATATCTGCTAACTGACCCCGCACTGTGGCGGGCTATGGGCAACACGCTGCTGCTGGTCGGGTCAGTACTGGCGATTACGGTCATTGGCGGCACGTTACTGGCGGTACTGTTTCAGCAGGATTTCGCAGGGCGGGGGATTGCCCGTGTGTTGGCGATCTCTCCCTTCTTTGTCATGCCAACGGTGAGCGCGCTGGTATGGAAAAACATGATGATGCACCCCTCTAACGGGGTGTTGGCGTGGTTAGCACAGTCGCTGGGGCTTCCTGCGCTGGACTGGTTCTCATCGCTACCGCTGACCTCCATCATCATCATCGTCTCGTGGCAGTGGCTGCCGTTTGCGCTACTGATCCTGCTGACGGCGATGCAATCGCTGGATGAAGACCAAGTGGAAGCCGCACGGATGGATGGCGCGGGGCCGCTGGCGATTTTCTTCTTTATCACGCTACCGCACCTAAAGCGGGCGATTAGCGTGGTGATCATGATTGAAATGATCTTCCTGCTGACGATTTTTGCCGAGATCTTTGTCACTACCTCCGGTGGGCCTGGGCTCGCCACCACCAACTTGGCTTATTTGATCTACATCCAAGCGCTGCTGGATTTCGATGTGGGCATGGCCTCGGCGGGTGGGGTGATCGCCATCATTCTGGCCAATATCGTCGCGATTTTCCTTGTCCGTATGGTCGCTAAGAACTTAGAAGACTGACCCCAGCACCAGGGCGTCTTGGGAGTATTTCAATGACAACGCATCATAATAGCGCGCCAGCACACACTCGCTCGTTGCCCATCCGGCAACTGGTGTTAACTCTGTTGGGCTGGTCCATCGCGCTGATTATCTTCTTTCCCATCCTGTGGATGGTGCTGACGGGATTTAAAACCGAAACGGCAGCCATTGCCGATCCCAGCTTTATTTTTTCACCCACGCTGGAAAGTTATCAAGCTGTTCAGGCCCGCTCGGGCTACGCCCGCTTTGCGTTAAACAGCGTTGCCGTTGCATTTGGCTCCACGTTGTTAGCGCTGCTCATCGCCATTCCCTCGCTTACGCCATGGCCTTTTTGCCCACTAAACGCACCAAGGGCACGCTGCTGTGGATGCTCTCCACCAAAATGCTGCCACCGGTGGGTGTTCTGGTGCCTATCTATCTGATTTTCCGAGATGTCGGGCTGCTGGATACCCGTACCGGGCTGATCATTATTTATACCTTGATGAATCTGCCCATTGTGGTGTGGATGCTCTACACCTTCTTTAAAGATATGCCCAAAGACATTCTCGAAGCGGGCCGGATGGACGGTGCCTCCACTCTGCAGGAAGTGTTCTTCCTGCTACTGCCGCTGACCCTGCCAGGGATTGCGTCGACCGGGCTGCTCTCGGTGATTTTGAGCTGGAACGAAGCGTTCTGGAGTCTCAACCTCACCTCGTCGAAAGCCGCGCCGTTGACCGCCTACATTGCCTCGTTCTCAAGCCCCGAAGGGCTGTTCTGGGCCAAGCTGTCGGCGGCTTCTACCATGGCCATCGCCCCCATCCTAATTCTCGGCTGGATGACCCAAAAACAAATGGTGCGCGGCCTGACCTTTGGCGCCGTCAAGTAAAGGAGTTCCCCATGGCAACCTTACAACTCAAGAACATTACCAAGCAGTTTGGCGACACCAAGGTCATCAAGGGCATTGATCTCGACGTTAATGATCGTGAGTTCGTGGTGTTCGTTGGCCCCTCGGGCTGCGGTAAATCCACGCTGATGCGCATGATCGCGGGCCTGGAGAGCGCCAGCGACGGCGATATTCTCATCGATGGCAAGCGCATGAACGAGGTGGGCCCCGCCGACCGCGGTTTGGCGATGGTGTTTCAAAGCTACGCGCTTTACCCGCACATGACCGTTGAGGGCAACATGGGCTTCAGCATGCGCTTGGCTGGGGTGCCCAAAGAGGAGCGCCGCGCCAAGGTGCTGGAAGCTGCCAAGATCCTTCAGCTTGAGCCGCTGCTGGATCGCAAGCCCAAAGCGCTGTCCGGCGGGCAGCGCCAGCGGGTGGCGATTGGCCGAGCGATTGTGCGCAACCCCAGCATCTTCCTGTTTGATGAGCCGCTCTCCAACCTAGACGCGGCGTTGCGGGTGCAGATGCGTATCGAGCTGGCGCGGCTGCATGAAGAGCTGGATGCCACGATGATTTACGTGACCCACGACCAGATAGAAGCCATGACCATGGCCGATAAAATCGTCGTGCTACACGATGGCGTGGTGGAGCAGGTGGGCTCGCCCATGGCGCTCTATCACCACCCGCGTAACCGCTTTGTGGCAGGCTTTATCGGCTCGCCGAAGATGAATTTCTTCACCGTCGAGCAGCAGTCCATTGGCGATGATGGCGTCACCGTGCGCCTGCCCGGCGGGCGGCCCTGCACTATCCCTGTGGCGGGCGAACAGCTCGCCAGCGATGAAGCGCTGGAGCTGGGTATTCGTCCTGAGCATCTACAGCTGGATGAAAACGGCCCGCTGAGTGGGCAGATTAAAGTGTTGGAGCGCTTAGGCGGGCAGACCTCGCTGTACGTGCAGATGGGCGAGCTACTGATCACCATTATGGCCGATGGCGATGTAGCCTATCGGGTGAACGATACCGTGCAGTTTAGCTTTGCCGCCGAGCGTGCTCACCTGTTCGATGCCCAAGGCTTGGCGCTAGAGAGCCTGTCACAGCACCCGCTGGCCAGCCTGACCCGCCAGGATAACCGTGCGGCTACCGAGCCTGCTGCGCCAGGGGCGCAGGTATGAAAGCGCTAATTTTTGATTGTGACGGCGTCCTGGTGGATAGCGAAGCCCTGGCTGAAGAGACCCTGGAAACTCACCTTGGGCAGTGGCTGCCGGATCTGGATATTCCCACGCTGCTCAGCCAAGCCCTGGGCATGACGACCGCCGACATCCTTAAGCACTTGGCGCAGTTAAGCCGCCATCAGTTGCCGCCTGATGCCTCCGAGCGGGTCGATAGCGCCATAGAAGCGCGTCTGGCACGAGAGCTCACCGCGATTGCAGGGGTCCACGACGCCGTTAGTAGTCTCGATTTACCTAAGGCCGTGGTCTCCAACAGCCGCCGCTGCCGCGTATTGGCATCGCTTGCAACAACGCAGTTGGAAGAGGCGTTGGGCGATGTGCCGATTTTCACGGCCGAGCAGGTCGATAACCCTAAACCGGACCCGGCGATTTACCGCTTGGCGGCGCATGAGCTTGGCTGCCCGCCCAGCCGCTGCCTAGTGGTTGAGGATAGCGTGGCAGGCGTTACCGCTGCCCATGCCGCCGGCATGCGGGTGATTGGTTTTGTGGGCGCCAGCCATATCGACGACGAGCAGCCTAACCGCCTGCTCGCGGCGGGTGCTTGGCGAATTTTGCCTCATATGCGCGGGCTCCGCGCCTTAGTGGACGAGTGGCAACTACATCTGCAAGGACAAGATAACAATGAAACTGCTCAATAAACGTGCCGTGATTACCGGTGGTGCCCGTGGCATCGGACTCGCCATTGCCCAGCGCTATTTGGCCGAAGGGGCCAGTGTCGTGGTGGCCGATATCGATGCCAAGGCCATCGAAGACGCGCTCACCACGCTGCAGCAGGATGCCAGCGCCGAGCGGGTTATGGGCGTAGTGCTGAACGTGTGCGACCAAGGCTCTATCGATGCCATGGTGGAGAGCGTCACCGAGCGCTTTGGTGGCATTGATATTTTGGTCAATAACGCGGCGGTGTTCGATATGGCGCCGGTGCTGGAAGTGACCCAGGCCAGCTTTGACAAACAGTTTGCGGTGAACACCAAAGGCATGTTTTTCACCCTGCAGGCCGTGGCCCGCGCCATGGTGGCCCAAGGTCAGGGAGGCAAAATTATCAATATGGCCTCCCAGGCGGGCCGACGTGGCGAACCGCTAGTGAGTGTTTACTGCGCCAGCAAAGCCGCCGTGATTAGCCTGACCCAGTCCTGCGGGCTCGATTTGATCAAACACCGCATTAACGTCAACGGCATTGCCCCCGGTGTGGTGGATACCCCGATGTGGGAAGAGGTCGATGCGCTGTTTGCTCGCTACGAGAACCGCCCATTAGGCGAGAAAAAGCGCCTAGTGGGCGAGGCGGTGCCCTATGGCCGTATGGGGCTGCCGGAAGATCACACCGGCGCCGCCGTGTTTCTTGCCAGCCAGGATGGCGATTACGTCGTCGCCCAGACGCTCAACGTCGATGGCGGCAACTGGATGAGCTAAGACGCCTATGAGCCCTGATCTTGTTTCGTTAAGCCACCAACTGCTGGATGCCGCCGAAGGCAAGCCGCGCTTTATGGTTGCCCTGGCGGGGCCGCCGGGGGCCGGAAAATCCTACCGCAGCGCGCTGCTCTGTGAAGCGATTAATCAACTGCGCCCAGGGCACGCGGCGGTGGTGCCGATGGATGGCTACCACTTCGATAACGCCGTACTGGGCGATGAGCAGCTGCCTGTGAAAGGTGCGCCCCACACCTTCGATGTGGAGGGCTTGCATCACGATTTAATGCGCATCCGTCGGGCGGATAAGCCGGTGGCCGTGCCGGTCTTTGATCGGCCGCTGGACCTTGCCCGTGCCGGTGGGCGGTTAATCACCCCCGCGCATCGCATTGTGATTGTGGAAGGCAATTATCTGCTATTGAACCAAGATCCGTGGCGTTCACTGCACGCGCTGTTCGACTGGACGCTAATGATCGACGTCGACGACGCAGTGCTCGTAGAGCGGTTGGTGAACCGCTGGCTCTGTATGGGCCAAGACCACAGCGGCGCGCTTGAGCGCACCCACCAAAAAGACATGCTGAACGCCGCGCTGGTAAAAACCAGCAGCGTGCCACCTGACCAGCGCTGGCGCTAGGACGCGCTTGCCCAGCCAATAACCCGGAGAGTGACGATGACCCAGCTTAATAACCACAATGTGGGTTCCCTCAGCGCGGCGGTTGAGACGCCGACCTATGATCGTCAGGCCGTGACGCCTGGCATCGTCCATATTGGCGTCGGTGGTTTTCATCGTGCCCATCAGGCGATGTACGTAGATGCGCTGATGAACCAAGGCGAAGCGCTGGATTGGGGCATTGTGGGCGTGGGGGTCATGCCCGGCGACAAACGCATGCAGCAGGCCCTCGCCGCACAAGACTACCTTTACACCCTCGTGGTCAAGCACCCTAACGGTGAATATCAGCCTCGGGTGATTGGCAGCATGGTGAACTACCTGTTTGCCCCGGAAGACCCCGAGGCGGTGATCGAAACCATGGCCGACCCCGCCATCAAAATTGTCTCGCTCACCGTTACGGAGGGCGGCTACAACTTTCATCCGGTGTCCGGAGAATTCAACCTGGACGCCCCCCAGGTGCGCGACGATCTCGCCCATCCTGAGCGCCCCTCCACCAGCTTTGGCTTGGTGGTGGAAGCCCTGGTACGCCGCCGGGCACGGGGTATTGCGCCGTTTACGGTGATGTCCTGCGATAACATTCAAGGCAACGGCGATGTCGCCAAGCGTATGTTCAGCGCCTACGCCCGCGCCCGCAGTGCGGAGCTGGGCGACTGGCTGGCCGCCGAGGTGGCGTTCCCCAACGCCATGGTAGACCGCATCACGCCAGTGACCGCGCCCACGGATATCGAAGAGCTCTCCCAGCGCTTTGGCGTTGAAGATGCCTGGCCCGTGGTGTGCGAGCCTTTTACCCAGTGGGTGTTGGAAGATCACTTCCCCTTGGGCCGCCCGGCCTTCGAGAAGGTCGGCGTGCAGGTTGTCGAGGATGTCGAACCGTACGAACTCATGAAGCTGCGCCTGCTCAATGCCAGCCACCAAGCGCTGACCTACTTTGGCTATCTGGCGGGCTACCGCTACGCCCATGAGGTGTGCCAAGACCCGCTGTTTGTCGAGTTCTTGCTCGGCTACATGCGCGAAGAGGGCACGCCGACGCTGGCCCCCGTGCCGGGGGTGGATCTAGAAGCCTACCGGCTGACGCTGATCGAGCGCTTTGCGAACCCACAAATCAGAGATACCTTGGCGCGGCTGTGCGCCGAAAGCTCGGATCGCATTCCTAAATGGTTAGTGCCGGTGATTCGCCAGCAGCTTGCCCAGGGCGGTGAGATTGAGCGCAGCGCCGCCGTGGTGGCCAGCTGGGCACGCTACGCCGAAGGCGTCGATGAGCAGGGGCAGACCATTGAGATCGTGGACCGCTTGCGCGAGCCGTTAATGGCCATTGCCACCAATAACCGCACCCATCCAGCGGCCTTCGTGGAAAACCGGGAGCTGTTTGGCGACTTGGCGGACCAGCCTCGCTTCCTTAACGCCTACCTGGAGGCGCTGAAGTCGCTGCATGAACGGGGCGCACGGGCTACTCTTGAGGCTCTGGTCGCGTCCAAAGGAACGTTGTGATGTATATCGGGGTGGATTGCGGTACGCAAAGTACCAAAGTCGTGGTGGTGGATGTAGAGCGGGGCGTCATTCTGGGCGAGGGCAGCCGCCCGCATCGCCTGGATGAAGGGGAGCATGGCCGCCGGGAGCAGGCACCGGCAGAGTGGCTGGCGGCGCTCAAGGGCGCGTTCTTTCAAGCGATTGAGCGCGCCGGGATCGATGCCAAGCAGGTGCGCGGTATTGGTGTGTCTGGCCAGCAGCACGGCATGGTGGCACTCGATGCCGATGGCGTGCCGGTGTATCCCGCCAAGCTGTGGTGCGATACCGAAACCAGCGCTCAAAATAGCGCGTTGGTAGAAACGCTGGGGGGCGAGGCGGGCTGCCTGGAGAAGCTGGGCCTGGTGCTGCAAACGGGCTATACCGCTTCCAAAGTGGCTTGGTTACGCGAGCATCAGCCGGATGCCTACCAGCGTATTGCTACGCTCTTGCTGCCCCATGACTACCTGAATTTCTGGCTGACCGGCGAACGGGTTACCGAGGCAGGCGACGCCTCGGGCACCGGTTACTTTGATACCCGCGCCCAGTGCTGGCAAAAAGAGGTGTTTGCCGCCATTGCGCCGGAGCTCGACCCTGACCGTGTACTGCCTCGGATCATTGACGCCCATGAACCCGCTGGCCGCGTTCGCCCGTTAGTGGCTCAGGAGCTGGGGCTAGGCGATAACGTGGTGGTCTCCTCCGGCGGTGGCGACAACATGATGGGGGCGATTGGCACCGGAAATATTACCCAGGGACTGGTCACGCTCAGTTTGGGCACTTCCGGCACGGTGTGTGCTTACTCACCTAATTCCGTGGTGTGTGACAGCGCCATGGTGGCGAATTTTTGCGCCAGCCACGGGGGGTGGCTGCCGCTGATCTGCACCATGAACGTGACCTCGGCAACGACTCGCGTGCGTGAGCTGTTTGGGTTGGACTTGGCTACCTTTGGCGAACAGGTCGCCAGCGCCCCGATTGGTGCCGATGGCGTCACCGTGCTGCCGTTCTTTAACGGCGAACGGGTGCCCATGCTGCCCGATGCCACCGGCGATTTTCTCGGGTTGACCAGCCTGAATATGACCCAGGCCAACCTCTGCCGAGGCGTGATGGAGGGTGCGACCTTTGGCCTACGCTATGGGCTGGAGCTGCTAGGCGAGCTGGCGGCGGGCACCAGCCAGATTCGATTGATTGGCGGCGGGGCGAAAAGCCCGGTGTGGCGGCAAATGGTCGCTGATATTACCAACACCCAGGTGATTTGCCCCGAGATTACCGATGCCGCCGCGCTAGGAGCAGCCATTCAAGCGGCCTGGTGCGATTTACAACCCGAGGGCGTTAGCCTGGCATCACTCTGCGAGCGTTTAGTGCATCTGGATGCGGCATCGCTAGCGGAGCCTGATGCCGAGCGTGTGGCCGCCTATGAAGGAGCCTATCAGCGCTATTTGGCCGCGCTAGGGCAGCGCCACTCGCTTTAGAAATAACTCTATAAATAACAACGCCAGCACCTTGATCATCGAAGGGTGCTGGCGTTCGTGTATTAGCGTGTTTTATGCAGGCTGCTTACCAGGATTTATAAGGCAGGAACTTGCCGTTCAAGGTGAGCAGCACGCGGTCGCCCTTGGGGTCTTCGATTTTGTCCACTTCCATGGTGAAGTCGATGGTGATCTGCTTGACATCAGTGTTGTACACACAAATCAGGCAACTTCAAGTCTAGCATACATACATGAATGTAACTATAATGCCACTCTTTCATAATGGTGCCGTGCTGCGCCGTCTTACGTTGACACCTAGAGGCAATCCCATGCGACTAGCACACTGGGCAGTCAATGCCCCCTTTCGCCCCCTGTTGTTAGCAGTGCTCACGTCTTCTTTTATCCTGCCAGCTCAAGCGGCGGATCTTGTGACCATCGCCCGCGATGCGCTGCAAAACGATGCCACTCTGGCCGCGGCGCGTGCCCAGCTGCTGGCCGCCGAGGCCGGCACTGACGTCGAGCGTGGCGCCCTGCTGCCCCAGGTCAACACCGACGCCAGCGTCAGCAATACTCGCATCTATTCCCGTCAGCTTTTCAACTTTGGTGGTAATAGCATCGGTGCTAGCAGCTTCGGCACCGACAATAATTACAGTAGCACCAGGCTGAATCTCGATGCCTCGCAGGCGTTGTTCGATGCCACCAGCAGCGCGCGGCTCAACCGCGCCCGGCGTCAGCTCGATCAGCAGACACTGTCGCTGGAGGTGACCCGCCAGCAACTGCTGTTCGACGTGTCCGAGGCCTACTTCGAGATTCTGCGGGCCTACGATATCCTGGAGGCACGGCGTGCCCAGGAGGCTGCCATCGGTCGCCAGTTCGAGCAGGCGCGCGAGCGCTTCAATGTAGGCCTGATCGCCATCACCGAGGTTCACGAGGCGGAGGCCTCGTTTGATCTGGCCCGCGCCCAGCGTATCGCCGCCGAGAGTGCCATGCAGGTCAACTTCGAGGCCCTGGAGCAGCTCACCGGGCGCCGCTACGCAAGCATCGAGGGCCTGGCCGGGGAGTTGCTCATCGATGTGCCCAAGGCCAGGGAGCGCGGCGCCTGGGTCGCGCTGGCCATGGACAATAGCCCTCAGGTATTGTTGGCCGACGCCGGGGTCGAGGTGGCGCATAGCGAGGTTGAGCTGTCGCGTGCCGAGCGTCTGCCGCTGCTGGAAGCCTTCGCTAACTACCAGTATTTCGAAAGTGATCAGGACCAACTGATCGGCAATGACTCCAATAGCCAATTGGGGCTGCGTGCTTCCATGCCGCTCTACACCGGGGGTACCACCTCCGCGCAGATCCGCCAAAGCACCTATAGCCTGGAGGCCAGTCAGTACGACTTCGAGGCTCAGCGCCGCGATACCACCCAGCAGGTGCGTTCGCTCTATACCCAGGTCGTCAACGACGTCACCACCGTGGCGGCGCGGCGCCAAGCGATCGTGTCCAACCGCAGCGCCTTGGAAGCGACTCGCTCCGGCTACGAGGTGGGTACCCGCAATATCGTCGATGTGCTCAATGCCGAGCAAAGCCTCTATAACGCCATCGCCAATTATGCCGAGGCGCGTTACGACTATGTCGTGAATCTGCTGTCGCTGCGTCAGCAGGCAGGGCTGCTCGATGTCGAGGCCATCGAAGAAGTGAACGCGTGGCTCACGGGCGAGGACATCCACTTTATCCTACCGGAAAGCAATGAGCCCGACGCGTATCAGCGTGCAATGGATATTGGTGCACCGCCCACTCCAGGTGCTTGACGTACGCTGTGCATGCCTTCTTGGCGATCAGTCAATGTTTAGAAAAATGAATGGGAATTCGACGCATGAAAAGAGTGATTCACTTAGGTAGAGCGAGTCTAGTGACGCTGATCGCCGCATTAGCGCTCACGGCATGTGGACAGGAGCAGCCACAGGAGCAGCAAAGCCAGCAGCAGGAAGCGCCGCCCCACCCGGTGGAGGTCACTGAGATAGCGCGTCGGGACATACCGCTGGATAAATCCTACCCCTCGCTGTTGCGCAGCGATATTGAAGTGACGCTCGTGGCACGCGTCAGCGGCTTTTTGGAAGAGCGCCACTTCGAACCTGGTCAAATGGTCGAGCAGGGCGACCGTCTGTATACCATCGAGCCGGACTTGTACCAGGCCACGGTGAACCAGCGTGAAGCAGACCTGCAGAGCGCCCGGGCAGAGCTGGCACGCGCCCAGCGGGATGCGCAGCGTTTCGAGCAGCTGCTGAGCCAGAACTCGGTCAGCCGCCAGCAGTACGACCAGGCGCTGGCAGAGCAGCGGGTTGCGCAGGCCAGCGTGGCACAGGCGGAAGCCGCACTCACCAGTGCCAATCTGGACCTGGGATACTCCAACGTCACCGCGCCCGTGTCGGGCATGATCAGCTTGAGCCAGATCAACGTGGGCAACTTGGTGACGTCGGGCACCGAGCTTGCCACGATCACGCCTCTGGATCCGCTGGAAGTGCGCTTTCAGCTACCCCAGCGTGATGCCTTCGAGCTGCGTCGTCAGCTGGCCGACAGCGCCGGTGACATGTCCTCCATTACCGCCCATCTCAGCGTGCCCGGGTTAGCGGGTAGCGCCGGTGGTGAGCTGGCGGGCCGCCTGAATTTCCTCGGTTCCCGCGTGGATACCGGCACCAGTACGGTGCAAGCATCGGCCACGTTCGACAACCCTGACGGGGAAGTACTGCCGGGCCAGTTCGTGCGCGTACGCCTTGAAGGCCTGAAGCGCTTCGACGTCATGGCGGTGCCTGAAATTGCCGTTACCCAAGGGTTGATGGGCCCTCGTGTCTTCGTGCTGGACGACGAAAGCAAGGCGCGTGAGCGGACGGTTCAACTGGGCGATGTGGCTGGTCCCTGGCAGATCATCCTGGATGGCCTGGAGCCTGGCGAGCGCGTTGTGGTAGGTGACCCGGCGGGTATCGAGCCGGGCATGGAGATCGACCCGGTGCGTTTCGATGGCGATGCAGAACAGCTGGTCGATGACGTGGAAGAAGCCGAAGCGCAGGAGCAGCAGGAGCAGGCCGAAGCGGCTGCCGAGATGTCCGAAGGCGCCGGTGATGCGCCCGCGGAAGGGGAAGAGGGTGCCCAATAATGAATTTCTCTAACTTCTTTATCAGTCGTCCGATATTCGCCACGGTGCTGGCGATTATCCTGACGCTGGTAGGCGCGATGGCGATGCGGATATTGCCCATCGAGCAGTATCCCAGCGTGGTGCCGCCTACGGTCTCGGTACAGGCGCAGTTCCCCGGTGCCGATGCGGAGACCGTGGCACAAACCGTGGCCGCGCCCCTGGCGGAAGCCATCAACGGCGTGGAGGACATGCTCTACATGACCTCCAACAGCGCCGATAATGGCACCATGAGCCTGAGCGTGGCGTTCAACATCGGCACGGATGGCGACATCAATACGATCAACGTCAATAACCGTGTTCAGGGGGCGCTATCGCAGCTGCCCGAGGCCGTCCAGTCTCAGGGGGTGACCGTCGAGCTGCGGTCAGACTCGATCCTGATGCTGGTGGCCTTGACCTCCCAGAGCGGTGATTATGACAAGATCTATATGCAGAACTACGCTACGCTCAATATTCTCGATGAGCTGCGCCAAGTGCCTGGGGTGGGTAATGCCGAGGTACTTGGCGGTGGCGAGTTTGCCATGCGTATCTGGATGGACCCTGACAAGCTAGCGCAGTACGACCTTACGCCTAGCGAAGTGGCCAGTGCCATTCGTGCTCAGAACACCGAAATCCCCGCCGGTAACTTGGCCGCTACGCCACAAAGCGAGCCGCGCGCCTATACCTATACGATTACCGCCGGTGGACGTCTCACGAGCACTGACGACTTCCGCGAAATCTTCCTGCGTACCAACCCCGATGGCTCATCGCTGCGTCTGGAAGACGTCGCACGGATCGAGCTGGGTGCCTCCTTTTATGGTGTCGATGCGCGTTTGAACGGCGATGCCATGACGCCGATCATCATCAACCAGCAGCCGGGGGCCAACGCGCTGGAGACGGCCAACTCGGTTCGGGCGACCATGGAAGATCTGGCTGAACGCTTCCCGCCGGGGCTCGAGTACGTGACGCCTTACGATACGACGCTGTTCATCGATGCGTCCGTCGAGACGGTGCTCAAGACGTTCATCGAAGCGTTTCTGATCGTTATCGTGATTCTGTTTATCTTCCTGCAGAACTGGCGCTTTACCGTCATCGCGATGTCGGTGGTGCCGGTGTCGGTGATTGGTACCTTTGCGGGCTTCTATCTGTTCGATTTCTCGATCAACCTGTTGACGCTGTTCGCGCTGGTGCTGTCGATCGGTATCGTGGTGGATGACGCGATTCTGGTGGTGGAGAACGTCGAGCGGGTGCTCAGCGAAGAGGACGATATCAGCGTTCGCGATGCCACCATTCGCGCCATGAAAGAGGTCGGTGGGCCGGTCATCGCCACGTCGTTGATCATGGCGGCGGTGTTCGTGCCGGTCGCCTTCATGGGCGGCTTCACGGGCCAGATCTACCAGCAGTTCGCGATTACCGTGGCGATCTCGGTGGCATTGTCGGCGCTGATGGCACTGACCTTCACCCCGGCGCTGTCCGCGATCTTCATCAAGCACAACCTGCACAAGACCCGTCAGTCCGCTTTCAAGCGTGCGATTACCACGCCGCTGCGCCTGTTCGATCGTTTCTTCGCAGGCTTCACGGCGCTCTACATGTGGTTCGTGAAGAAGCTGGTGCGCTTCTGGGTGCTGGCGCTGGCGCTGACTGTGGCAGTAGGGGCGGGCTCTTATTGGCTGTATGCCAATACGCCCTCCACGCTGGTGCCCGAAACGGACCAGGGGATCGTGCTGGTCAGCGTGTCGCTGCCGGACGCCGCTTCGCTGGATCGTACCCAGAACTACATGGCCGAGCTAAGTGCTGCCATTGAAGATATCCCTGGCGTGCAGTACTCCTCGGCGGTGGCAGGGTATGACATTCTGTCCAGCGCGGTGAATACCGCACGCGGCATCATGTTCATCAACATGAAGCCATGGGCGGAGCGTGAGCTCACTGCCAATGAGCTGGTTGGCCGCATCATGCAGCTGGGTGCCAGTATCGATGGCGGTTCGGCGATGGCCTTCAACGTGCCGCCGATCATGGGACTGTCTACCACCGGTGGTTTCACCGGTTACCTGCAGTCGTTCGACGGGGCGTCTACTCGGGAACTGTATGAAGCCTCGCTGCAAATCATGCAGACCGCGAACCAGCACCCTGTATTGAACCGAGTGTTCACGACGTTCAACGTAAACGTGCCCTCGTACCGGGCGGAGATCGACCAGCAAAAAGCGCTCAGCTACGGCGTCGCGCTTGAGAATATCAATTCGGCGCTGGCGAACACCTTTGGTAACGGGTTCGTGAACTACTTCAGCTACCAAAACCGTAACTTCCAGGTGTACTTGCAGAACGAAGACGAGTTCCGTAAAACGCCGGAAGATGTCAACAACGTCTACGTGCGCGGCGGTAATGGCGAGCGTATCCCGCTCTCTGAGTTCGTCACCCTCGAACGCCAGACGGGGCCTGCGGTGGTGTCGCGTTTTGGGGTCTACGCAGGGGCGCAGTTCCAGGGTAACCCGGCACCGGGCTACAGCTCGGCTCAGGCCATCGAAGCCATGGAAGAAGTGGTGCAGGAGACGCTGGGCGATAACTGGGGCATGGGCTGGACCGGTACGGCGTATCAGGAATCCAACCTGGGGAATACGGCAACGCTTGCGATCGTGTTCGGTATCCTGATGGTGTTCCTGATCCTAGCGGCGCAGTACGAAAGCTGGTCGTTGCCGCTGGCGGTACTGACCGCCACGCCTTTCGCATTCCTTGGCGGTATTGGGGGGATCGTGCTGCGTGGTTTGGATACCAGTGTCTATGTGCAGATCGGCATGCTAGTGGTGGTCGGTCTGGCGGCGAAGAACGCCATCCTGATCGTCGAGTTTGCCGAGCTGCAGCGTAAAGAGCTGGGTAAATCGATTCGCGAAGCGGCGATTACCGCAGCAGAACTGCGCTTCCGTCCGATCGTCATGACGTCGCTGGCGTTTGTCTTCGGTACTTTGCCCTTGGCCTTGGCGACCGGTGCCAGTGACGTAAGTAGTCACCATATCGGTACCACGGTCGCCGTGGGGATGGCATCCGTAGCGATTCTGGGGAGTCTGTTCATTCCCAGTTTCTACGCCATGATTGCCGCAGTATCGGATTGGCTCTACCGCAAGCGCCATCCGAACCAGGAGCGTCAAGAGCAAGCGGAGCTCGGCCACGATAAGGCGTAACCTATCTGGCCAGGCCTACCACGGGCGCCCCCTTTACGGGGCGCCCGTTTTTTTTGCCAGCGTTATGATGCGGGTCAAATCTGCCGCTTCATAAGCGATTAAGATGAGCTACGCTAGTAGTGACCACCGTTTTCAGCTTGTACTAATAAACGCCAATAAATAGAGCTTGGGTCAGGCGAAAACAAGACTGGGCAACGCGCTCAGAGGAGAACACGCCATGCAAACGCTTATCTCTGCTGCTCTGCAGTTTCCTACCATCGTTTTTACCTTTTTATTAGCGCTCATTGCGCTCTATTGGCTGCTGGTGCTCATTCGGCTAGCGCCGTTGGAGCTATTCGAACGCGACAGCTTGCGCGATGATCACATGGCCAGCACGCTCGTTTCGCTAGGGTTTGCTGGCGTGCCCGCCACGCTAGCGCTCAGCGTCTTAGTGCTCTTTGCTGGGGCGCTGTCGCTTGCCGTTGAGCTTTTGGCCCTGCGCTGGATGGCGCTGGGCATGCTTAGGGTGCCGGTGGGGGTACTGGTGGTGTGGGCTGCGCTCGCGGTGGCTTCTCCCATGGCCGCCGCTGTATGCCATGTGTTGCAGCGTGGGCTGCACCGTTATCAACCCTTCAAACGTCGCTGCCTGCTGGGCGCTACCGTCGTGGTGGCAGAGCGCCAAAACGATGAATCTGCCAGCGCTACGCTGCTCAATGAGCCCAGCAGTACGGTCAAATTGCACTGCAAAGCCGGGGACTGCCCGCAGCCAGGGGAGCGCCGTGTGCTGGTGAAATATCTTGCTGAGGAGGGTGCGTACCGAAGCGTTTTAGAGCAGCACTACTTGGACACGCGCGTGCGTATCAATAAGCTTCGTTTGCAGCACAAGCATCACCCTAACGGCTACTCTACCTGACTTCTGTTTGGGTTAATGAAACCAGCGCCGCCACTGCTTCGTCAGCCAACTCAGTAATGAGGACGAAACGGCGGTGCTGGGGGCCGCTGCGCGATGTGCACGTGCCGGTTCGTTGAGGAAGTGGCGAATGGGCGTAACCTGCTCAGGCGTATTGAGCATCGGCGCGTGACCACAGCCCGCTGCGGTCAACGTCGTCAACGTAGGCTGTGCCTCCGCCATCTTGGGAAGCGTCTCGGCGTCGAGCAGGGTCGATGTCTCCCCTCGAATCACCATGATCGGGCAGCGTATATTGGCCCAGTCCGCCCAGGTGTCCCTGGGCGTGTCGTGGATAAACTGCTCGCCGATGCGTGGGTCGAAGTGGTAGGTCCAACTGCCATCGGGCAGGCGGCGGGCACTATGAAGGGCAAGCTCTCGCCACTCCTCGGCGCGAGTAATGCCGAAGCTAGCGTAATGCTTGGTGAGTTCCGCTTTTAAGTCGGCAAAGTTGTTGAACCGATGCGTCACGCCAAAGTAGCTCGACAGAGCGATCAATCCCTCTATGTTCAATTCTGGCCCTACGTCGTTGAGGATCAACCGTGAAATACGCGCGCGATGCTGCTCGTTAGCCGCGATGAGTATCCCTAACAGGCCGCCCATCGACGTGCCGAGCCAGTCCACCTGTTCGAGCTGATAGTGATCCAGTAGTGCGATCGCGATGGTGAGGTAGTGACTGTAGAGATAGTCGTGAGCGGGAAACAGCGACCAGCTCGATAACCCTCGTCCGGGGGTATCGGGCGCGAGGATTCGCCATTCACTGCCCAGCTCTCTTGCCAGCGCAGCAAAGTCGCCGCCGTGACGGGCAAGCCCGTGCCAGGCGATCAACGTGCGTGGTGCATCTGGGTTCCAGATACGAACGGCAATGTCCAGTTCGCGCACGCGAACAAACTCTAACGCATCCATACGGGGTACCTGTCAAAACGGATACGCTCAGTATAGTCCGCTATGCTGCAGCGCAATAGGAAGAGTCAGCTCAGCGGTGTAGCATGGCCATCAGGGCATCGATCAATTCGCCGCCTCGTTCGCGAAGCGAAAAGGCATCCGGGTTGCGCAGCCAGTCGTGGAACAGGCCGCCCAGCGTGGACTGCATGAGCCGCGTGGCCACCTCCGGCGTGACATCGTCGCGTAAAAGCTGTTGCTGTTGAGCGAGCTGAAACACCACGAGCATCTCGTCGAAGCACTCTTCCGCAATTTCGTCCTGCATTTCGATGGGATTGATATCACTAAAGAATTCACAGCGATGCAGCAAAATGGAAAGAATGCGCTGGTGGGAGGGCTGCTCCAAACGGTTCAACCCCGCGTGGCAGGCAAGACGAATGGCATCGAGCGGCGATACGGTTGGGTCGGCGTTATTGACCTCTTCCATCAGCGACTGGAACGGCATGCGCACTCGCTGCACCAGGGCCATGAACAGGTCGCCTTTGTTCTTGAAGTGCCAATAAACGGCGCCTCGGGTAAGGCCAGCATGGCGAGCGATTTGCTCTAACGACGTGCGTGCAACGCCTTTTGCGAAAAACACCTCTTCAGCAGCATCCAACAGCGCTTCGCGAGTTGCAGCAGCCTCCGCTTTGGTTTTTCTTGCCATGAAACCATTACCTCAATATCGACACAGAATGGCGCTATTTTATCTGATGTGACGGCTTTTTTACATTCAAAACTGTATGGATAGGGGGTTAAGTTGATAATGTAGGTTATCAAGCGCGTTACTTGATGCTGAAAAGCGTATAAGAACGATTTAGAAACGCTGTTTTAAAACCCTGAGGCACCGTGTTTTGGCGTGTCAGGCTCCGTCTCAACGTACGTGTAAGGAATGGCAATGGCGCGAGCACCTTTCTCTCTAGCTGGGCATACTGTGATGCCCGGACAACGTTTACAGATCGACGTGCCGGTGGCACGCCTGTATACCCATACGCCGCTGCATATTCCGGTCGAAGTGGTTCACGGTCGCAAAGAGGGGCCGGTGATGCTGGTGTGCGGCGGGATTCATGGCGATGAGATCAATGGTGTGGAGATCGTCCGCCGCTTGCTGCGATCCAAAGCGACCAACAGCCTGCGCGGTACGCTGATTGCAGTACCGGTGGTGAATGTCTTTGGCTTTCTTCAGCAGACCCGCTACCTCCCTGATCGCCGGGATTTGAACCGCTGTTTTCCGGGCAGCGAAAAGGGCTCGCTGGGGGGCCGTATCGCGGCGCTGTTCCGGGAGGAGATCGTCGATCATGCCACTCATATCATCGATTTGCATACGGGAGCGATTCACCGCACTAACTTGCCGCAAATCCGTGCACAGTTGAGTGCGGGCAGCGAAACCGAGCGTATGGCCGACGCTTTTGGCGCGCCGGTCATTTTGAACGCGGAACTGCGCGAAGGCAGCCTGCGCCACTACGCCCAGAACCTGGGCATTCCCGTGCTGACCTATGAAGCCGGTGAGGCATTACGTTTCGACGAGTGGGCGATTGCGCCTGGCGTCAAGGGCATCCTCAGGGTCATGCGCCGACTGGGCATGCTGAGTGGCGAGCAGCGCCGCCGTACCCCTGCCCCCGCCGAGCTGGCCAATGGCTCAAGCTGGGCGCGCGCACCCATCGACGGTATCTTGCGCCCCAAGGTGCGCTTGGGGGCGCGAGTGGCCAAAGGCGAGGTGCTTGGCAAAGTGGCTGACCCATTTGGTAATGACGAAGGCGAAGTGCTCGCCATGGCGGACGGTATTGTGATTGGCATGAGCCGTTTACCGCTGGCTAATGAAGGTGAAGCGCTTTATCACATTGCCCGTTTTGACGAAATTGAAGAAGCTGAAACGGCCATTGAGAGCTTCCAATCTAGCCTGACCCCGCCACCGGATGCGATGTACTAACATCCAGCGCAGCTAATAAACAAAAGCTATTGCTCTAATAGCCAAGTATCTGGTGCCATGGATGGCGCAATACCTCCTTGTTGACTATACCTGTGTGGGGGCCGCTTTAGCTTACATTAAATAGTGTTGCAAAAGCGGTCATTTCCAGTGGTGCAGACCGTGCCATGTCGAGTGTGACAAGGAGGAAGAGCAATGAGCAGTGGTAGCCAGCATCCCACCACTAATGAGTCAGGTATTCCGGTAGCGAGCGATGAGCATTCGCTGTCGGTAGGCGCGGATGGTCCGATCGTGATGCACGATCACTACCTGATGGAGCAAATGGCAGCGTTTAACCGGGAAATGATTCCCGACCGGCAGCCCCATGCGAAAGGCAGTGGCGCTTTTGGTCACTTTGAAATCACTCAAGACGTTAGCCAATACACCAAAGCAAAATTTCTGCAGCCAGGCGCGAAGACCGATGTCCTCATTCGCTTTTCCACTGTAGCAGGGGAGAGCGGTAGCCCGGATACATGGCGCGATCCGCGCGGCTTCTCGATCAAGTTCTACACCGAAGAAGGTAACTTCGACATGGTGGGTAACAACACCCCCGTGTTCTTTGTTCGCGACCCAATGAAGTTCCAGCACTTTATCCATTCCCAAAAGCGTCGCGCCGATAATGGCTTGCGCGACCACGACATGCAGTGGGATTTTTGGACGCTGGTGCCTGAATCTGCTCACCAAGTGGCTTGGCTTATGGGCGACCGCGGCGTTCCCGCCACCTGGCGGCACATGAACGGCTACTCCAGCCATACCTATATGTGGGTAAACGCAGAAGGCGAGCGGTTTTGGGTGAAGTATCACTTTAAAACCGATCAAGGTATCAAGTGCATGACCCAGGAACAGGCTGACCAGATGGCCGGCAGCGATGCGGATTACCACCGCCGCGACCTATTTGAGGCGATCAAGCGCGGGGATTACCCCACCTGGACGCTGCACATGCAGATCATGCCGTTTGAGGATGCCAAGACCTACCGCGTTAATCCCTTCGATCTGACCAAGGTGTGGTCACACAAAGATTACCCCTTGATCGAAGTGGGTAAACTGACGCTCGACCGTAACCCTACCGATTTCCATAGCGAAATCGAGCAGGCCGCGTTCGAACCCAACAACATGGTGCCCGGCACCGGGCTGTCGCCGGATAAAATGCTCTTGGCTCGTTCTATTTCCTACGCCGATGCCCACCGTGCGCGGTTAGGGGTGAACTACAAGCATATTCCGGTTAATACGCCCAAGAGCCCCGTGCATAGCTATACCCAGGGCGGCGCGATGCGCATTCGTCACTCTACCGACCCGGTGTACACGCCCAATAGCAAAGGCGGCCCCAAGGCAGATGGGCAGCGCTACCCGGAAGATGCGGTGTGGTCGACGGATGGGCAATTCGTACGCACCGCGTACACGCTGCGCAAAGATGACGACGACTGGAGCCAAGCGCACACCCTGGTGCGTGAGGTGATGGACGATGCCCAGCGTGACCGGTTGGTTTCCAACGTGGTGGGGCTCCTTTCCGGTGGCGTCACCGAGCCGGTGTTGGAGCGCGCGTTTGAGTATTGGCGCAACATCGATCAAGAAGTAGGCGAGCGTATTGAGCAAGGCGTTCGCGCGCAGTAGCCTCCCAAAAGAAAACGCCCAACGATAAAATCGCTGGGCGTTCGTTAAACCGCCAGCCTGTTGGTCGTTAGGTCACGGGCTGGCGGTTTGTTTGCTCGTCGAGAGGCTCCGCTTCGAACTCAGGCTCACGAACCAAGCCGAGCGCGTCATCAAACAAGCGTAAGCCTGCACCCTCTTTATGTGCGTGCTCCGAGAGATGACGACGGAACCGACGCCCGCCAGGGCAGCCCTGAAAAAGCCCCAGCAAGTGGCGAGTGATATGGTTCAGCTTGGCACCTTCATCCAACCGCTGCTGAATGTATGGGCGAAACGCCGTGGCCGCTTCCAAGCGTGTACGCACCGGGCCCGGCTCGCCAAAGAGCTGCTCATCCACGCCTGCCAATAACCACGGATTTTGGTACGCCTCACGACCCACCATCACGCTATCCACCTGCTCAAGTTGCGCTTGGCACTCCGCCAGGGTTTTAATCCCGCCGTTGATACCAATATGCAGCTCAGGATGGCTCTGCTTTAGCCGGTGCACTCTTGGGTAATTCAGCGGCGGAATATCGCGATTCTCTTTCGGCGATAGCCCCTGAAGCCACGCCTTTCGGGCGTGCACGGTAAATACTTCACAGCCTGCTGAGGCCACAATATCAATAAACCGCGCTAAATCCGCGTCTTCATCCTGGTCATCAATACCAATACGGCACTTCACCGTGACCGGAATCGACACCGCCGCCTGCATGGCCTTCACCGCCGCCGCCACTTTTTCGGGATGGCCCATCAGGCACGCGCCAATCATATTGTTCTGCACCCGGTCGCTGGGGCAGCCAACGTTTAAGTTGACCTCATCATAGCCCCACGCCTGCGCAATCGCTGCGCACTCCGCCAGCTCACCCGCATCGCTGCCCCCCAACTGCAAAGCAATCGGATGCTCCACCTCGCTATAGCCCAAAAAGCGCTCCCGGGGAGAGCCGTGCAGCACCGCACCGGTGGTCACCATCTCGGTATATAGCAGCGCCCGCTTGGTGAGCGTGCGGGCGAAGGCGCGGTAGTCTCGGGTAGTCCAATCCATCATCGGAGCTACAGAAAATCGGCGGGCCGCTTCTGCTGGGTTTTGTTTCGTCATATTAATCACTTGCATACTTGGTATGCGATGTAAGTACACACATCTATTGCCCTCTGATCGCGGCTATTCGCTAAACGAACAGCAACACCATGGTCTACATGGTGACCTATCAGAAGTGGTGGGCGCGTTGGCGGGCAATTGTACGCAAGAAAGGGTAGGCAGCACAAAATAAGTCGCTGCGCCTTGATGCAGTGTGTTGACGGGGAAGGGGAGGCTCAAAAATTCCTTCCGACATCGCTGGTGTTCATCATCCTTGCTAGGTGTTTTCGAAGGTGTCGCCTGCTGAATGGCAGCCGGACACCACTAAACCATAGGTGTGGCACTCGTCGCCTCGCTCAATGGCATTAGGAAATAAAATTGCTCATCTTTATATCAGTGGGGGCAGCAGTGGCTAGCTTAATTCGAGGCCAGCGTAAGCTGATTTGATATTGCACAACCCCTGCATCACATTGCGTATTTTGCGGTCAAAAGCGGTATGGTGAGAGCCCGAGAGAGGCAGCATTACGCCTATTACAGAAGATGAGGAGTCGTTATGGGGAAAACGCTAGGTTATGTTGGCGTGGCGCTAGTGGGTACCCTGCTGCTGTCCGGCTGTAGTGGGCCTGAGGAAGAGGTCGCACAGCACCAGCCACACTCAGTGGCCGAAGAGCGTGCTTCTGAACCTGAGCCGTCTGCACAACAGGTTGAGCCGCTCAATGTAATGATTTCAACCGCTGCTTTTTTACGTCCAGACCGGCGTTTGATGGTGGAAGGCGAAACCAATCTGCCAAATGATGCCCAGCTACAAGTAGTGGTAGAGCGAGAAATTAGCCGCGTACGCTGGCAAGAGCGTACACGTGTGGTGAATGGTAAATTTGAAGCTGGCCCACTAGGCTCTGGCAGTGGCTTACCGGATGGCAATTATCTTGTCACCGTGCAGTTAGGTGAGGCTGCCGTTCAGCCAGAAAGCGTGCAGGCGCGCATTGGTACCCAGGGTGAATACTTGGCGGGAGAGCTCATCAGCCAGTCCCGCCATGGGTTAGGGCAGGTAGCCACCTACTCGCGCCGTTTCTTGGTAGGCAGTGAACCAAGACGGACCCGCGACCAGGTGGACGTTATTGAGGACAAGTAGGGATGGGGAGGTAGATGCTTTAGGCAGGACACCAGTGTGCTAACAACACCGCATGAATCGAGGTGTCAGTGGGCGCTTTGGAGAAGTGCTCAATGACAAATCGGCCATCACGCTGGATGAGATAGTGGCCTGCTTTATGAAACACATGCGTTGGGCCAAGCAACAGCAAATCACCAGAGGCTACTGGTGAAAAATCCGTTTCTTTGCCAGGGGTGGCCATCACGCAAGGTGCTTTCCAGTCAATCTTCAACGGCAGATGATGCGGTACGGTAATGGTCGTTGCCTGAACCTGTTCCCAGGGGAGGGGACCAGTATGGGTCAGGGTCAACAGTTGAGGCGCACTGTCACCTTCCAAAAGGGTCGCCAGCGAGCAATCAAGGGCATCGGCGAGCGCTACTAAGCGTTCATGACCGATCTGCTTGATCGCCCCGGACTCCCAATAAGAAATGGTGACATCTGACACGCCAACTTTACGTGCAAGGGCAGCTTTGTTGAGCTTGGCCCGAAGTCGCAGTTGCTTGATACGTGAGCCTAGCGATTCCATTTCATTTTCCTGTCGATGAGCTAAATCAGCTCGTTGAATGTACTTCCACCTTGATAGGTGGTGCTCTGAACATGCTGAAGATAGTGAGATTCATTCTCATGCATGAACACGAATCATAGGTACTACAACATACTAAGCGATTGTGCTTTAACGCGCATCTTCCTATCTATGTTCTGAGAGCTTTCGATCAGACGCTTTTAAGTCAAACTCGTTCCCTTTCCAATGCTGTTGGTTGTTCTTAGGGTGCGTATAATGGCGCCACGCTTAACTGCTAAAGGGAACTGTTGATGACCGTACGTACTCGTATCGCGCCTTCTCCTACTGGAGACCCTCATGTAGGCACGGCCTATATTGCACTGTTTAATCTCTGCTTTGCTCGCCAGCACGGCGGTCAGTTCATTTTGCGTATTGAAGACACCGATCAAGTACGCTCCACTCCTGAGTCAGAACAGATGATTCTCGACTCATTGCGTTGGTTGGGGCTTGAGTGGGATGAAGGCCCGGATGTAGGTGGTCCCCACGGGCCGTATCGGCAAAGCGAGCGGGGCGATATTTATGCGAAGTATGCCCAGCAGTTGCTAGACGCCGGGCATGCCTTTAAGTGTTACCGCACCAGCGAAGAGCTTGATGAGCTACGCGAGTCACGCAAAGAGGCAGGCCTGCATTTGGCATTGAAGCCAACTGACTTAGCCCTGGACGCAGAAGAGCAATCACGTCGTGAGCAGGAAAGCTGGCCCTATGTGATTCGTATGAACGTGCCCAGCGAAGGCGTGTGCGTGGTTAGCGATATGCTGCGCGGTACGATTGAAGTGGATTGGGCGCAGGTTGATGCTCAGATTCTGATGAAATCAGACGGTATGCCTACGTACCACTTAGCTAACGTGGTGGACGATCATTTAATGGGCATTACCCACGTGCTGCGTGGTGAAGAGTGGATCAATTCCGCGCCGAAGCATCAACTGCTGTATGAGTACTTTGGTTGGGAAATGCCGCAGCTTTGTCATATGCCGCTGCTGCGTAACCCGGATAAGTCCAAGCTCTCCAAGCGTAAAAACCCAACGTCGATCAATTACTATCGCCGCATGGGCTTTTTACCCCAGGCCGTGACCAACTACCTGGGCCGTATGGGTTGGTCGATGCCTGATGAGCGTGAAAAATTCAGCTTGTCAGAGATGATGGCAGAATTTGATATTCAGCGTGTCTCACTCGGCGGGCCCGTGTTCGACCTAGAGAAATTGACGTGGTTGAACGGTGTCTATATCCGTGAAGACTTGGACGACGACGCACTGCTGCAAGCGCTGCGTGAGTGGGCGTTCAATGATGCCTACGTGAAGCAGATTTTGCCGCAAGTCCGCCCTCGGGTAGAAACGCTCTCCCAGGTTGTTCCGCTGGCGGGCCACTTTTTCTCTGGCTTGCCCACAATCACTAAAGATGATTTTGACAGCGTGAAGCTGGACAACGAAGAGCTAGTGAAGCTGCTGCAGTTCCTGGTATGGCGCTTTGAAGGCGTCTCTGCTTGGCATAAAGAAGCGTTGCTGGAGGAAGTCAAAAGTCTGGCAGAGCACTTTGAGCTAAAAATGAAGGCCTTCCTGGCACCAGTGTTTATTGCCATTACAGGCAGTACCTCAAGCACCTCGGTGATGGATGCGATGGCTATTCTTGGCTCTGACGTGACGCGTGCACGGCTTCGCCATGCGATTGCCGTATTGGGTGGCGTGTCCAAAAAGCAGGCGAAGCGGTTTGAAAAAGAGTACCGCGATCTGTAATTGACCCCTGCTATGAAAATGGAGAGAGCGTCGCGCGGTCTAGTTATGAACGCGTGGCGTTTTCTTCGGGAAATAGGCTTGACGAAGATCAGGCGAATCAGTAATATACGCTCCGTCTTCGCGACATGTGGGGCCTTAGCTCAGCTGGGAGAGCGCAACACTGGCAGTGTTGAGGTCAGCGGTTCGATCCCGCTAGGCTCCACCAATATCAGTAGCACTGATGTTGCCTTGTCAAAGATGCTTCCAGGTTAGATACGTCCCATTCGTCTAGTGGTCTAGGACACCGCCCTTTCACGGCGGTAACAGGGGTTCGAACCCCCTATGGGACGCCACCTTCTTCTGGTTTTTTGTATTTTCCCCCTTCAAAAAGTCTCGATAGCAACCCAATGTCGCGTTGCTTTTTCGGCTGCTTCCTATTTGGCGTTTTAGCCAATTTATCGCTTTTTTTGTCAATATTGTGCTTGACTTGTCCACTTTTGCTCGTCTGGGTAAAGGGTTGTGTACAGTCTCGTGAAGACGTCCCAAGAAATCAGTGTCTTGGCTTAATTCCTTTAAAATCAATGTCTTATATTAGATCAAAAAATGACCAATTTAAGGCTGGGTCACTGTCCATGGCGATTAGAGGACGTTTTTGTAGTGGTTGTGAACAGGGTTATCCACAGATAGTGTGGAAAACCCTGATCCGACTGTCAGCGCCAAAATGTCAAGCGCTATTCGCCTTTGCGGAGACGCTTTAACAGCGAAGAGGTGTCCCATCGGCCACCCTGCATGCGCTGCACGTCGGCATAGAACTGATCCACCAGTGCGGTGACGGGTAGCGTGGCGTCCAGTCTGCGCGCTTGCTCCAGGCAGATACCCAGATCCTTGCGCATCCAGTCGACGGCAAAGCCGTGCTGATACTCATCGGCGATCATGGTCTTGTGGCGGTTTTCCATCTGCCAGGATCCTGCGGCACCTTTCGAAATCACCTCGATCACTTGATGCTGATCCAGTCCTGCCTGTTCGGCAAAGTGCAGACCCTCCGCCAACCCTTGTACCAGGCCGGCGATGCAGATCTGGTTGACCATTTTGGTGAGCTGGCCGCTGCTGGCGGGGCCCATGAGCGTGACAGCGCGAGCGTAGTGGTCAAGCACGGGGGCGACGGCATCGAAAGGGGCCTGTTCACCGCCGCACATGATGGTCAGCGCGCCGTTTTCTGCGCCCTGCTGGCCGCCGGATACCGGGGCGTCGATAAAATGAAGGCTCTGCTGGCGGCAGGCGGCATCCAGCTCCAGTGCCAGGTCGGCTGAGGCCGTGGTGTGGTCCACCAGATAGCTGCCGGGGGCCATGGCCTGCAGCACGCCGTGTTCGCCGGTGGTGACTTGGCGCACGTCGTCGTCATTGCCTACGCACACCAGCACCAGGTCGGCGCCCTGGGCCGCTTCGGCGGGCGTGGCGTGGGCCGTGCCGCCAAACTGATCGGCCCATGCCTGGGCTTTGGCGGCCGTGCGGTTATAAACGCGGGTGGTCAGGCCCTGCCTGGCCAGGTGTCCTGCCATGGGATAGCCCATGACGCCCAGGCCGATAAAGGCAACGGTAGTGATAGAAGACATAAAGCACCTTTGTTGTTGATGGGGGAGTGGTGTCATGAAGGGGTAGGCTGCACGCAAAAGGCCACCCGTGGGTGGCCTTTGTGTCGCTCAGTTATCGCCGTACAAGCCGCCGATTACTTCTTGGGGTAGTCACGCTGGTCACGACCAGTGTAAAGCTGGCGTGGACGACCGATCTTGTAGCTTTCGCTGAGCATTTCGTGCCAATGGGAGATCCAGCCAATGGTGCGCGATACTGCAAAGATCACAGTGAACATATTGGTCGGAATACCCATGGCTTTCAGGATGATGCCTGAATAGAAGTCAACGTTCGGGTACAGTTTACGCTCGATGAAGTATTCATCTTCCAGGGCGATCTGCTCCAGGCGCTTGGCAATTTTGAGCTGCGGGTCATCGGCCATACCGAGTTCGGCCAGTACTTCGTCGCAGGTCTCTTTCATCACTTTGGCACGTGGGTCGAAGTTGCGGTAGACGCGATGACCGAAGCCCATCAGTTTGAACGGGTCGTTCTTGTCTTTCGCTTTGTCGACGAAGCGCTGAATGTTCTCTTCTGAGTCGTCGCCGATCTCGTCGAGCATGTTCAGCACGGCCTCATTGGCACCGCCATGCGCCGGACCCCACAAGGCCGCAATGCCCGCGCTGATACAGGCAAACGGGTTGGCGCCAGTTGAGCCTGCCAGACGAACGGTCGAGGTAGAGGCGTTTTGCTCGTGGTCCGCATGCAGCATAAAGATGCGGTCCATGGCTTTCGCGTACACCGGGTTGATCTTGTACTCTTCGCAAGGGTTGCTGAACATCATGTAGAGGAAGTTCTCTGCATAGCTCAGGTCGTTGCGCGGGTAGTTGAAGGGTTGGCCAACGTTGTACTTGTGCGACATTGCTGCCAGGGTCGGCATTTTAGCAATGAGGCGAATAGCGCTGATCACCCGATCTTCTTCCTGAGTAATGTCCATGTGATCATGGTAGAAAGCGGCAAGGCCGCCTACCACACCACACAGAATCGACATCGGGTGCGCATCGCGGCGGAACCCTTTGAAGAAGTTGTTGATCTGGTCATGCACCATGGTGTGATTGCGAATGCGAGATTCGAAATCAGCATACTGCTCATCATTGGGAAGCTCGCCAAACAGCAGGGTGTAACAAACTTCTACAAAGTTCGACTCTTTCGCCAGTTGTTCAATGGGGTAGCCGCGGTGCAGCAGTACGCCCTTGCCGCCATCGATATAGGTGATTGCGGACTGGCAGGAAGAGGTGGCCATGAAGCCGGGATCGTAGGTAAACAGGCCTTCAGCACCTAGGCCGCGCACGTCGATGACGTCGGGGCCAAGTGTGCCGGAATACATGGGTAGTTCGATCGTCTTGTCGAGACCGTCTACCGTCAATGTCGCTTTCCTGTCAGCCATGATGGCCTCCTTTCGAGTTCGGTTTGGGACGTAAAGTCGTTGTTTCGCATGCCGCGCCGGCGAAAAGGCTTGCCCACTATAGAAGCGTGCGACATTTTGTCAATTAGCCGTAATGCTAGACATGCTTGTACGGGATGTGCGGTTTTGGATAATAATTGTATATGATTAACTAGGATCTATAGTACCGAAGTGACAGAGGGTTGACGATACGTTAACAGGCTTATCAAGCCGTCCATCTAATGTCACTATAACCATGCTGCATCGCAAAATCGACTCAGACCATTGGCTATTTTCTTGCACCATGGTCGAGTTCAGTCTGAGTTCGGTTTGTCAGCAGGGGCTAAGGTTCTTATAATCCACGGCGCGCGACCGGCAGGTAGGTGGTCGTGCCCGACTTGGCAACGGCCGAGCCCCTTCCAGCAACCACTGCCCGCTCGGGCTATGCCCGACCTGTCGCTGAGCGGGCCAAGAGAGTGTGTATAACGCCGTGAATAGCAAACGACCCGTAAACCTAGATCTAACGACGATACATTTCCCACTACCGGCGCTAACGTCGATTACACACCGTATCACGGGTGTGATCCTGTTCGTTGGCCTGATTTTCGCTTTTTGGGCGTTGGGTAAATCCCTGTCATCTCCGGCTGGCTTCGATGCTGTCAGCAGTGCCTTAGCCAACAACTTCTTTGCCAAGCTCGTTGCGTGGGGGCTGCTGTCTGCCTTGGCATTCCACTTTGTGGCAGGCATCAAGCACCTGCTGATGGACGCCAATATTGGGGTGACCTTAGAAGGTGGCGTTAAAAAAGCACAGGCTACTGTGGTAGTGAGTGCAGTTCTGATTATTCTGGCAGGAGTTTGGGTATGGTAACCAATATCACAAGTTTTGGCCGTAGCGGGCTGTCCGACTGGCTGATGCAGCGCGTTTCTGCGGTCATCCTGGCCCTTTACACGGTTTTCGTTGTTGCCTACCTGCTGTTTAATCCGAACCTGGACTACTACACCTGGAGCGGGCTGTTCGAGCAAACGTGGATGCGCATTTTCTCGCTGCTGGCGTTTGTCTCTATCGCTGCGCACGCCTGGATCGGTTTGTGGACCGTCACCACCGATTACCTCAAGTCCACTCGCCTGCGCGTGGGTGCCCAGACGCTGATCATTCTGGCCATCTTCGTGTACCTGGTGTGGGGCATTCAAATTCTGTGGGGAGCTTGATACATGTCTAACCTTCGTAGCCTGACATTCGACGCCATTATCATCGGTGGTGGTGGCTCTGGCCTGCGTGCTGCGCTTGAACTGGCAAAATCTGGTAAGAAGACAGCCGTACTGTCCAAAGTGTTCCCGACACGCTCTCACACGGTTTCTGCTCAAGGCGGTATTACCTGTGCGATTGCCTCCGCCGACCCGAACGACGACTGGCGCTGGCACATGTATGACACCGTCAAGGGCGGCGACTATATCGCTGACCAAGACGCTGCCGAGTACATGTGTTCGGAAGGCCCCAAGGCCGTCTTCGAACTCGAGCACATGGGCCTACCGTTCTCGCGTTTCGACAATGGCCGCATCTATCAGCGTCCGTTCGGTGGTCAGTCCAAGAACTTTGGTGAAGGTGGTCAGGCCGCACGTACCTGCGCCGCCGCCGACCGTACCGGTCACGCGCTGCTGCACACCCTTTACCAGAACAACCTGAAGAACAACACCACGTTCCTGAACGAGTGGTACGCGGTGGATCTGGTCAAGAACGCCAACGGTGACGTGGTGGGCTGTATCGCCATGTGTATCGAAACCGGCGAAGTGGTGCACGTCAAGTCGAAAGCCACCGTGCTGGCGACCGGCGGTGCCGGACGCATCTACGCGTCGACCACTAACGCCCTGATCAACACCGGTGACGGTATCGGCATGGCGCTACGCGCCGGCTTCCCGATGCAGGACATGGAAATGTGGCAGTTCCACCCGACCGGTATTTACGGTGCGGGCACGCTGGTCACCGAAGGTTGCCGTGGTGAAGGTGGCTACCTGGTCAACAAGGATGGCGAGCGTTTCATGGAGCGCTACGCGCCCAACGCCAAAGACCTGGCAGGCCGCGACGTCGTTGCGCGCTCCATGGTGATGGAAATTCTCGAAGGCCGCGGCTGTGGTGATAAGGGCGACCACGTCTTCCTGAAGCTAGATCATCTGGGTGAAGAAGTTCTTGGTAAGCGTCTGCCGGGTATCGTAGAGCTGTCTAAAACCTTCGCCCACGTTGATCCGGCGAAAGACCCGATTCCAGTCGTCCCGACCTGCCACTATATGATGGGCGGTATTCCGACCAACATTCATGGCCAAGCAATTACCCAAGACGAAAATGGCAACGACCATATCGTTAACGGTCTGTTTGCCTGTGGTGAAGCGGCATGTGTATCAGTACACGGTGCTAACCGCCTGGGCGGTAACTCGCTGCTGGACTTGGTCGTCTTTGGTCGCGCTGCCGGTATGTTCATCGAAGGCGCGCTGAACGAAGGTATCGAGTATCTGGACGCTTCCGAGTCAGACATCGAATTCGCCATGAAGCGTATTACGCGCTGGAACGAGTCTGAAGAGGGCGGCGAAAGCATCCCTGAGCTGAAAGCCGAGCTTCAAGACATCATGCAGAACTCTTTCGGTGTATTCCGTGAAGAGAAAAACATGCAGGAAGGTGTCAAAAAGCTAGCGGAACTGCGTGGCCGTATTGCCAATGCGCACCTGCCGGACAAATCCAATGTATTCAACACTGCTCGTGTTGAGGCGCTGGAGCTGGACAACCTGATGGAAGTGGCAGAAGCAACGGCGATTGCTGCCCTTGAGCGTAAAGAGAGCCGTGGTGCCCACTCGCGCTACGACTACCCAGACCGTGATGATGTCAACTGGCTGAAACACTCGCTCTACTTCCCAGCAACTAAAGAGCTGAAGAAGCGCGACGTTAACTTCAAGCCGAAAACTGTTGATACGTTCGAGCCTAAGGTTCGTACCTACTAATCTCCGCACTGACGAGAGGGAGTCACCATGTCCAATCTTCAGGTATCCGTATACCGCTACAATCCGGAAACCGACTCCGCGCCTTATATGCAGGAGTTTCAGGTCGATACCAAAGGCCGTGATCTGATGGTGCTGGATGTTTTGCACCTGATGAAAGAGCAAGACAGCGGTTTAGCCTATCGCCGTAGCTGCCGTGAAGGTGTATGCGGTTCCGATGGCATGAACATGAACGGCAAAAACGGCTTGGCATGCATCACGCCGCTGTCCGATGTTGTGAAAAACAACAAACTGACGCTGCGCCCGCTGCCTGGCCTCCCGGTCATCCGTGATATGGTGGTTGACATGGGTCTGTTCTATAAGCAGTACGAGCGTATTCAGCCGTACCTGCAGAACGATACGCCAGCGCCAGCCATTGAGCGTCTGCAGTCGCCGGAAGAGCGCGACAAACTGGATGGTCTGTACGAGTGTATTCTGTGTGCGTGCTGCTCGACTTCATGCCCGTCGTTCTGGTGGAACCCGGACAAGTTCGTGGGCCCGGCGGGTCTGCTGCAGTCATACCGCTTCCTGGCCGACAGTCGCGATACCGCCACGCGTGAGCGTCTGACCAGCCTGGAAGACCCGTTCTCGGTGTTCCGTTGCCGTGGCATCATGAACTGCGTGGCGGTATGCCCGAAAGGTCTGAATCCGACCCGTGCAATTGGTAAAATTCGTGAAATGTTGCTCGCAGATGCGACGTAACTCATTAATCCTGTGAAAAAAAGCGACTACCACATAAGTTGCATCACAAAGCTACTTAAATCGTGGCGCTTCGCTTGTTATCATAGGGGCTGTCATGGTGCGGCGACGCGCCGCACCATGGATCAGCCAAGTTTAAAAGCCGGTGCGACGAGTACCGGCTTTTGAGCATGAACTGGTAATGAAACGCGTCATCATACGTGTATGAAAAAGGGCTACCGGCCTCAGGTCGGCGCCGCCGGCAAACGTCCCGCCCCGCCGGCAGGGCAATAGCGATGTCGTTGCACGCATGCAGCGATGCCGATACCACCCCATCAGTGCAGGGTGACCGAGAGATGCAACAAGGCATAATGGAGTTGATGTGGCGTTCCTCTCACGTTAGTGGTGGCAATGTCCACTACGTGGAAGCGCTTTACGAGCAGTACCTCGCCGATCCTGATTCTGTCTCAGACGAGTGGCGCAGCTATTTCGATCAGTTGCCGCGTGCTGAAGGCAGTGCCTCCCACGATGTTCCACTAAGCCCCATTCGTGATCAGTTCTACCAGCTTGGCCGTGAAAGGCGCCCAGGCCGGGTAGTCGCCGCGTCCGACAGCGGTGAAAACAAAAAGCAGATTAAAGTCCTGCAGCTGATTAACGCGTATCGCTTCCGTGGCCATCAAAAGGCCAATATCGACCCGCTTGGTCTGCGTAACCCTACCCCCGTCCCCGACCTCGACCTGTCATTCCATCAGCTATCCAAGGCTGATCTTGATACCGAGTTCCAGACAGGTTCTTTCTTCCTGGGTGTTGATAAAGCACCGTTGCGCGAGATCGTCGATGCGCTGGAGCAGACCTACTGCCGCTCCATCGGCTGCGAAATCATGCACATCGTGGATACCGAAGAGAAGCGCTGGCTGCAGCGTCGTTTCGAATCGGTACGCAGCGCGCCCAAGTTCAGCGATGACGTGCGCAAGCACGTACTGGAACGCCTGACGGCTGCGGAAGGCCTGGAAAATTACCTGGCCTCCAAGTACCCGGGTACCAAGCGCTTCGGCCTGGAAGGTGGCGAGTCGTTCGTACCGATGATGGACGAACTGATTCAGCGCGCCGGTGGCTATGGCACCAAGGAAGTCGTGATCGGCATGGCCCACCGTGGCCGCTTGAATCTGCTGGTCAACATCCTGGGCAAGAACCCTGCGGATCTGATCGACGAGTTCGATGGCAAGAAAGTCATCGAGCGTGGTTCTGGTGACGTGAAATACCACCAGGGCTTCAGCTCCAACGTCATGTCGCCTGGTGGCGAAGTCCACCTGGCCATGTCGTTCAACCCGTCGCATCTCGAAATCGTCGCGCCGGTGGTGGAAGGCTCGGTACGTGCCCGCCAGGATCGCCGCAATGACGCTGACGGAAGCAAAGTGCTGCCGATCAATGTTCATGGCGATGCCGCCTTCGCGGGACAGGGTGTGGTCATGGAGACATTCCAGATGTCTCAGACCCGCGCCTACAAGACCGGTGGCACGGTACACATCGTCATCAACAACCAGGTGGGGTTCACGACCTCCAACCCGGCCGATGCACGCTCCACCGAATACTGTACTGACATTGCCAAGATGGTTCAGGCGCCGATCTTCCACGTCAACGGCGATGATCCGGACGCGGTCATTCACGCCACCCAAGTGGCCCTGGATTACCGTCAGCAGTTCAAGAAAGACGTCGTCATCGACCTGGTGTGCTACCGCCGTCGCGGCCATAACGAGGCCGACGAGCCATCGGGCACCCAGCCGCTGATGTACGCCAAGATCAAGGATCACCCCTCCTCACGCACGCTGTATGCGCAGCGCCTGATCGAGCAGGGCGTGCTGTCCGAAGACGACGCCAAAGCCATGGTGGAAACCTACCGCGATGATCTCGTGGCAGGCAATCACGTGGCCAACGCGCTGGTTCAGGAACCCAACAAGTCGCTGTTCGTCGACTGGGCTCCCTACCTGGGCCATGAGTGGACCGGCAATGCCGACACCACCTTCGACATGAAACGCCTGCAACAGCTGGCGGCGAAGATGTGTGAAATCCCCGACGGTGTCGATGTTCAGCGTCAGGTCGCCAAAATCTACGAAGACCGACGTAAAATGCAGGCGGGTGGCATGGGGCTCAACTGGGGCTTTGCCGAAACGCTGGCCTACGCCACGTTGCTCGACCAAGGTCATCCTATCCGCATCACCGGGCAGGATGTGGGGCGTGGGACGTTCTCCCACCGTCACGCGGTCGTGCACAACCAGAAAGACGGGTCGACCTATGTGCCGCTGCAGAATATGGCCGACGGTCAGCCGCGCTTTACCATCCACGACTCCTTCCTATCAGAAGAAGCCGTGCTGGCATTCGAATACGGCTACTCGACCACCGCCCCGAATGACTTGGTTATTTGGGAAGCGCAGTTTGGTGACTTCGTCAACGGCGCTCAGGTGGTAGTGGATCAGTTCATCTCTTCCGGGGAGACCAAGTGGGGTCGCCTGTGCGGCTTGACCATGCTGCTGCCTCATGGCTATGAAGGCCAAGGGCCCGAGCACTCTTCTGCCCGTCTAGAGCGCTTCTTGCAGCTGTGCGCCGAGCACAACATGCAGGTGTGCGTACCGACGACGCCAGCGCAGATTTTCCACCTGCTGCGCCGCCAAGTGATTCGTCCGCTGCGTAAACCGCTAGTGGTCATGTCGCCTAAGTCGCTGCTGCGCCACAAAGAAGCAGTGTCGAGCTTGGAAGATCTCGCCTACGGCAAGTTCCACATGGTACTGCCGGATCAAGCGAATCTCGACGCCGACAACGTCACCCGCGTCATTATGTGCGCAGGCAAGGTCTACTACGATCTGGTTAACTGGCGCGCTGAAAACGAGCGTGACGACACGGCGATCATTCGTCTAGAGCAGCTCTATCCCTTCCCGAAAGAAGAGCTTCTGGAAGTGCTCCAGGCGTATGCCAATGTGGAAGACATCGTATGGTGTCAGGAAGAGCCGCTGAACCAAGGCGCCTGGTACTCCAGTCAGCACCACATGCGTACCGTGGCCGATATGTTGAAAGATGGCCTTGGACGTGAGTTGAAATTCGCAGGGCGTCCTGCCTCGGCTGCTCCGGCAGCGGGCTACATGTCCGTCCACACTGAACAGCAGCGCCAGCTGGTGGAAGACGCTTTTAACCTATAAGCGCCCACCGGGTTTAGAGAACACATAAGGGAAACGACATGGCTACTGAGATCAAAGCGCCAACCTTTCCGGAATCCGTTGCCGAAGGCACCGTGGCCGCGTGGCACAAAAAGCCGGGTGACAGCGTCGAACGCGACGAGCTGATCGTTGAAATCGAGACCGATAAAGTGGTACTTGAAGTCGTCGCACCGGAAGCGGGAACCCTGACCGACGTGATGGCCGAAGAAGGCGATACCGTCGAGTCCGAGCAGGTATTGGGCAAGATCGGCGAAGCGAGCGGTGCTGGCAGCAAGAAAGAGAGTGCCGCCAGCGATGACAGCGCCGAGAAGGCCGAGTCCAAAGAAGCCGCCAAGCCAGCCGGAGGCAAGCAGCACGACGTGAAGGCGCCTAGCTTCCCCGAGTCCATTCAGGAAGGCACCGTGGCGACCTGGCACAAGAAAGTAGGCGAAGCGGTCAAGCGTGACGAAGTGCTGGCCGACATCGAAACCGACAAGGTCGTGCTGGAAGTCGTAGCGCCTGCCGATGGTGCCCTGGCGGAAATCAAGGCAGAAGAAGGCAGCCAGGTTGAGTCCGAAGCGATTCTGGCAACCTTCGTAGAGGGCGGTGGCAGTGACCAGGCCAGCGCTTCTTCTTCCAGCAGCGCTTCCAGCGACGCTGACGATGAAGGCGCCGATGAGAAGGTGGGTGGCAAAGTGTTGGCACCGGCTGCTCGCAAGATGGTTGCCGAGCACGATCTGGACGTTTCCAAGATCGAAGGTACCGGCAAAGGCGGTCGCATTCTGAAAGAAGACGTTCAGAAAGCCGTCAAGGATGGTTCGGCCAAGAAAGCGGCCAAGTCCTCTGCACCCGCCAAAGCCGCTGCTGCGCCAGCGGTCGAGGGTGAGCGTGCCGAGAAGCGCGTACCGATGAGCCGTCTGCGTCAAACCATCGCCAAGCGCTTGGTTCAGGCACAGCAGACCGCTGCCATGCTGACCACGTACAACGAAGTGGACATGGGTGCGGTGATGTCGCTGCGTGCCCAGTACAAAGATACCTTCCTGAAGGCCCACGACACCAAGCTTGGTTTCATGGGCTTCTTCGTGAAAGCCGCCTCCGAAGCTCTCAAGCGTTTCCCGGATGTCAACGCCTCCATCGATGGCACCGATATCGTTTACCATGGTTACCAGGACATCGGTGTTGCCGTATCGACGGATCGTGGTCTCGTGGTGCCGGTTCTGCGTGACACTGACAACATGAAAATTGCCGACGTCGAGAAGACGATTGTCGACTTTGGCAAGCGTGCGCGTGACGGTAAGCTCGGCATCGACGAAATGCAGGGCGGCACCTTTACCATCACCAATGGTGGTATCTTTGGCTCGCTGATGTCGACCCCGATCATCAACCCGCCGCAAACCGCTATCCTGGGGATGCACAAGATCCAGGAACGCCCGATGGCGGTGAACGGTAAGGTCGAAATTCGCCCGATGATGTATCTGGCACTCTCTTACGACCACCGCATGATCGACGGCAAAGACGCGGTACAATTCCTGGTTACGATTAAAGAGCTGCTGGAAGACCCGGCCCGTCTGCTGCTAGACGTATAACGAAGCGCGCTGAACCGCCTTCGCTAGTGCTGAGCACGCTGAGTTAATCGCACACAGCCTCCTACCCGCTGTCATCCACCCGGGAGGAGGCCACCAAGCTAAAGGAGCCAACATGGCTGACAAGTTTGACGTGATCGTTATTGGTGCAGGCCCTGGTGGCTACGTAGCGGCTATCCGCGCTGCGCAGCTGGGTTTGAAAGCCGCCTGTGTTGAAAAATGGATCGGTAAAGAAGGTAACGTCGTTCACGGCGGTACCTGCTTGAACGTAGGCTGTATCCCGTCCAAAGCGCTGCTTGAAGCCTCGCACAAGTTCGTCGAAGCCAAGCACGATTTCGACGACATGGGTATCGAAGCCGGCGACGTGACCATGGACGTCAAGAAGATGATGGCGCGCAAGGACAAGATCGTTAAGAACTTGACCGGCGGCATCTCTGGCCTGTTCAAGGCCAACGGCGTGACCGCCATCGAAGGTACCGGTAAAGTGGTGTCTGGCAAGCAGGTTGAGGTGACCGACCTCGACGGCAACACCACCACTTACGACGCCGACAACATCGTCATCGCAGCAGGTTCCGTGCCGGTGGAAATCCCGCCCACGCCGCTGACCGAAGGCCTAATCGTCGATTCCACCGGCGCCCTGGAATTCCAGGAAACGCCGAAGCGTCTTGGTGTCATTGGCGCGGGCGTCATCGGCCTGGAGCTGGGCAGCGTATGGAACCGTCTGGGTTCTGAAGTCACCGTGCTGGAAGCGATGGACTCCTTCCTGCCGATGGTCGACACCGCGATTGCCAAAGAGACCCAGAAACTGCTCAAGAAGCAGGGGCTGGACATCAAATTGGGTGCCCGTGTGACCGGTTCGGAAGCGAACGGTGACGAAGTCGTCGTCAAGTACACCGATGCCAACGGCGATCAAGAGATGACCTTCGACAAGCTGATCGTATGTGTCGGCCGTCGTCCTTACACCAAAGGCGTTGTGGCCGATGGCGTGGGCGTCGAGCTGGACGAGCGTGGCTTCATCTTCGTGGACGACCAGTGCCGCACCAACGTGCCGGGCGTCTACGCCATCGGTGACTGTGTACGCGGTCCGATGCTGGCGCACAAAGCGTCTGAAGAGGGCATCATGGTGGCGGACATCATCGCTGGCCACAAGGCCGAGATGAACTACGACACCATCCCCAGCGTCATCTATACCTTCCCGGAAGTGGCCTGGGTCGGCATGACCGAGCAGGACGCCAAGGCCAAGGGTATCGAAGTCAAGACCGGTAGCTTCCCCTTCGCAGCCAGCGGCCGTGCCATGGCCAACAACGCCACCGAAGGCAGCGCCAAGATCATTGCCGATGCGGAAACCGACCGTATTCTCGGTATGCACATCGTGGGTCAGCACGCCGGTGAGATGATCGCCCAGGGCGTGATCGCCATGGAATTCGGCTCCAGCGCCGAAGACCTGGCATTGACCTGCTACGCGCACCCGACTATGTCGGAAGCCGTGCACGAAGCTGCTCTGGCGGTAGAAGGTCATGCCATTCACATGGCCAACCGCAAGAAGCGCAAGTAATTCGCTAAGCAACAACCAAGCGCCACCGTCAGGTGGCGCAACACTTTCATGGCGGCGTGGCAACTCGTCGTCATGAAAGTACGGGGATGACCAGCACCTGCAAGATGTTCTTCAGGGCGACTGATCATCGTTCGAGTCACATGCAACCAATGGCATGAATCGATGAACCTTCACGAGTATCAAGGCAAACAGCTGTTTGCTGATTATGGTCTGCCAGTGTCCAAAGGCTTTGCCGTGGACACTCCCGAAGAAGCAGTAGAAGCGTGCAAAAAAATCGGCGGCGACATGTGGGTCGTCAAAGCCCAGGTTCACGCTGGCGGCCGCGGTAAAGCGGGCGGCGTCAAGCTGATCAAGGACCCGGCAGAAGCCAAAACCTTCGCCGAGCAGTGGCTGGGCAAGAACCTGGTCACTTACCAGACTGACGAAAAAGGTCAGCCGGTTGCCAAGATTCTGGTAGAGACCTGCACCAACATCGCCGACGAGCTCTACCTGGGCGCGGTCGTTGACCGTACTACCCGCCGTGTGGTCTTCATGGCCTCTACCGAAGGCGGTGTTGAGATCGAAACCGTCGCCGAAGAGACGCCGGAAAAAATTCTAAAAGCTGAAATCGATCCGCTGGTCGGCGCACAGCCCTACCAAGCTCGCGAGCTGGCCTTTGCGCTGGGTCTGGAAGGCGATCAGGTGAAGCAGTTCACCAAGATCTTCCTGGGTCTGTCTAAGCTGTTCCATGACAAAGATTTGGCACTTCTTGAGATCAACCCGCTGGTCATCACTGACGAAGGCAACCTGCACTGCTTGGATGCCAAACTGGGCCTGGATAGCAACGCCCTGTACCGTCACCCGGACCTGCAGGCCATGCGCGATCCTTCCCAGGAAGATCAGCGTGAAGCCGACGCGGCGAAGTGGGAACTTAACTACGTCGCCCTCGACGGTAACATTGGTTGCATGGTGAACGGCGCAGGCCTGGCTATGGGCACCATGGACATCGTCAACCTGAGTGGCGGCAAACCCGCTAACTTCCTGGACGTTGGCGGCGGCGCGACCAAAGAGCGCGTCGCAGAAGCGTTCAAGATCATCCTGTCTGACGACAACGTGAAAGCTGTTCTGGTGAACATCTTCGGCGGCATCGTTCGTTGCGACATGATTGCTGAAGGCATCATCGGTGCCGTTGAGCAAGTGGGCGTTAACGTCCCGGTGGTCGTTCGCCTGGAAGGTAACAACGCTGAATTGGGCGCTGAAAAACTGGCGTCTAGCGGTCTGAACATCATCGCTGCTACCAGTCTGACCGACGCGGCTCAGCAGGTTGTAAAAGCAGCGGAGGGCAAGTAATGAGCATCCTGATCGATAAGAACACCAAGGTCATCTGCCAAGGTTTCACCGGTGGCCAGGGCACGTTCCACTCCGAGCAGGCGATTGCCTATGGCACGCAAATGGTCGGTGGTGTGACGCCGGGCAAAGGCGGCCAGACGCACCTGGGCCTGCCTGTTTTCAACACCGTGAAAGAAGCGGTCGAGAAAACCGGCGCAGAAGCCAGCGTGATCTACGTACCGGCACCGTTCTGCAAAGACTCGATCCTTGAAGCTGCGAACGCTGGCATCAAGCTGATCGTGTGCATCACCGAAGGCATCGCGACCCTCGATATGCTCGACGCAAAAGTAAAATGCGACGAGCTGGGCGTACGCCTGATCGGCCCGAACTGCCCGGGCGTGATCACTCCCGGTGAGTGCAAAATCGGTATCATGCCGGGTCACATCCACCAGCCGGGCCGCGTTGGTATCGTTTCCCGCTCTGGTACCCTGACTTACGAAGCCGTTAAGCAGACCACTGACCACGGTTTCGGTCAGTCTACCTGTGTCGGTATCGGCGGCGACCCGATTCCGGGTTCTAACTTCATCGACATCCTGGAAATGTTCGAGAAGGACCCGAAAACCGAAGCGATCGTGATGATCGGCGAAATCGGCGGCACCGCCGAAGAAGAAGCCGCGGCTTACATCAAAGCCAACGTTTCCAAGCCGGTGGTTTCCTACATTGCCGGTGTCACTGCACCTCCTGGCAAGCGCATGGGCCACGCGGGCGCCATCATCTCTGGCGGTAAAGGTACTGCCGATGAGAAATTTGCGGCTCTTGAAGACGCCGGTGTGAAAACCGTTCGTTCTTTGGCGCAAATTGGCGACGCGCTGAAAGAAGTAACCGGCTGGTAAGCCGCGCACTTTCTTCGTGACGCTGAAAAGGGCACCTTGGGTGCCCTTTTTGCGTTTGAGGAGGTTAAGTAAAGCGGTGAGGCGGCTAGCGCTGACGCAGCAGTCGCGCGCTGTAGAGCAGTAGCAGCGGCGCACCGGCGGCAAGATACAAGTGGTAGCTAATCAGCCGCCAGACCAGCACGGCGGCCGCGGTCTGCTCCCGGCCCATCAAGGGCAGCAACAGGCTTCCCACCCCCACTTCAGCCGCCCCTGCGCCGCCAGGGAGAAAGCTGAATTGGCTGGCGGCCATAGCTAGCATCTGAGTTAAAAACGTCCAGAGCCAGTCGGCATGCCCCCCGATGCCAATCACCGCTAGGTACAGCAAGCTGTAGCGCAGCAGCCAGTGTAGGGTCGTGAGTGCCAGCATCGCTGCCAACGTGGCTTTGGGTAGTGCCAGCGTCATACGCAGCGCATGGCGACAGCGTAACAGTCGCCTAACCAGCCAGCGCCTGCGGCTAGGGCGTATCCAGGCTAGCCACTGGCGTTGAGTACGCAGCAGCTTGGGTAAGTACCCCATCATCAGCGAGACGCCCACCGCTAACAGCGCCAATCCCAGTAACGAGAGCTGTACCAGCCCCTGGTGTGGCCACTGGGCATCCCCGAAAACCGACATCGCCACCAAACCGCTCAGCATCAGCAGAAAGAACAGCAGGTCGCACCCCTGGTCGATGAGAAACACGGCGGTGCCTTTTGAGGGCGAAAATCCCCGCTGGGCAAGTAATAACAGCAGAGTGGCCGGGCCGCCGCTACCGCCTGGCGTTGCGCAGAGCGCGCACTTCGCCGCCAGCTCGATGCCCAGCGCGCCGCGCTGCCCAAGCTGGCCAGCGCGGCCGTTCAGCATCAGGCGCAGACGGGCAGCATTTAAATTCCAGCATAGCGCCGCCATGGCGATCATTAGAACCAGTAGGCCAATGGGAAACTGCGCCACATGTTCAAACGCTTTGCTGCCCCCTGCAAGCGATGTGAGCACCAGCGGCGCTACCAAGGCAGCCAGCAGTAGAACGCCGTGTAGCGGACGAAAGCGCAGCAGCCGTTGAGGTTTAGCGGCGGACGGCACGGGCATCAGGCTGTTCGAGTCCACAGAGTTCGACATAGTGCGTGAGCAGCGAGCCAATGACGCTGTCCCAGCTGAACTGGCGCTCAACAAAATGGCGCGCGTAGCGTCCGCTGGCGGCAATATCGTTGCTAAACAGCGCGGAGCAGGCGTCCGCCATCGCGTCAGGGTCAAGCGGCTGGCAGAGCACGCCCGCGCCCAGCGGTACGTTCTCGATCAGCGCGCCTGCCCGCGCGCCAATCACCGGTAGGCCGCTGGCCATCGCTTCCTGGGCCACCAGCCCAAAGGTTTCGCGGGTGCCCGCATGCAGTAGCGCATCGCTACTGGCAAGCGCGCGGGCCACTTCATGGCTACCGCAGCAGCGGTTGACCACAGTGACATTGCTAGGCACTTGAGTCGGCATGCCCGGCCCCATCAGCAGCAGGTGGTAGTCGCTGCCAAGCGCCCGCATGGTGGCGAGTAGCACGTCGATATTCTTTTCTCGCGAGAAACGGCCGACAAAGATCAGCAGCTTTTTATCCGCGGGAATACCCATGGCCGCACGGAAGCCGGGGTCGCGCCGTGAAGGGTGAAACTGCTCTAAATCAACCCCTAACGACTGCACGCGCACGTTGGGCACGCCCCACTCGGTGAGTCGGTTGGCCATCGCGTGGCAGGGAGCTAGCACGCTATCAAAGCGCTGGTACAGGTCCACCACGTAGCGAATTAGCCGTTGGCGAACATGGCGGCCAAAGCGGTCGCCCATCAAGTGGGGTAAATCGGAGTGGTAGAAACCCACCACCGGCACGCCCAAGCGCTGGCCAGCCTCCAGCGCTGCCCAAGCGGTAACGTAAGGGTCGCCTGCTTCGATTAACGTGGGGGAGAGGTCTACCAAGGCGTCACGCCAAGGGCGGCGGCGCAGCGGGAATCGATAGCCCTGCCCAAGGGGCAGGTGCAGCGCCGGTAGCGTGTGGTGGTCGCCCAAACTATCACGCTCAGCCCCTGGCACCAGCAGGCTGGTACGGAGGTTGGGTGTGCGCGAGAGGACGCGGTGCTTGGCCTGTAAATAGGTGCGAACGCCGCCACTTGCCGGGGCGTGGAACATGGTCACATCGGCGATATGCAAGGTAACCTCCGAGCCACATGAGTGTCATCGAATTACCTTAGGGTAGAAATAAGTCAGTTCTGCGACAACGTCACCGTGGAGCAGAAATAAAAACGCCACGGCAAAGCCGTGGCGCGAACACGTGTTGGCTGCGTTTAGTCAGCAGGTTTGGCGACCAGCGAGCGTGTCTCTTCACGGGCTTCCGTGAGTGATACGCGCAGGCTATCGCCCAGCTTGAAGCGCTCTTCGCCTTCGATCTGAATGCGGCCCTCTTTGTCATCGATGACCACTTTATCGCGGTCACTGTGCATCAAGGGGGCAGGCACGAACGCCGTCGCGCCGTTTTCTATCAGGCGAACCCGCATGCCGCCACGGTTGATTGCCATGATTTCGGCGTCGAAGGTGTCCTGATTCTGCGCCGCCGGGGTCAGGTAGCGCACGTAAAGCCAATCTTTCACGTCGCGCTCGGCCATACGGTTCAAGCGGCGGCGCTCGGTGAGCTGCTCGGTGAGCTGCTGGCTGGCTTCTGCCGGAGCCTGCTCACCCTTCAGCACGCGCTTGATCAAGCGGTGGTTGACCATATCGCCATACTTACGAATCGGCGAGGTCCAGGTGGCGTAGGCGGGCAGCCCCAGGCCGAAGTGCGGGCCAGGCTGGGCCGACATGCTGGTGAAGCCCTGGAAACGGCGCAGGCGCGCATCCAGCCAAGCGTCGTCGCGGCTTTCAAGCGCACGCTTCAGCTCTTTATAGTGGGCAAGCTCGGTGAGCGCTTCCTGAGCCACTTCGATGTCCTGAGTCGCCAGGAACTCTTGTGCCGCTTCGGCTTTTTCCGGCTCGAAAGCGCGGTGTACGTTGAAGATGCCGTGGCCGATATGGCTAGCCAGGAAATCCGCGCAGCAGGCGTTGGCAGCAATCATCGACTCTTCGATCATACGGTTGGCAATGCGGCGGTCTTCGGTATGAATCCCCAGCACGTTGCCCGCTTCATCCAGATCAAACACGTAATCAGGACGATCTTTAAATACCAGCGCGTGCTCGTTGCGCCACGCGGTACGCGCTTCGGTCAGCTCACGCAGGGCGTGTAGCTGCTCGGCAATATTATCTGCCGGAGCCCAGTCGCCTTGGCCTTCAATCCAATCAGAGACGCGCTCGTACACCAGCTTAGCGTGGGACTTCACGTTGGCCGCGAAGAAGCGGTAGTCGCCCAGGCTGCCGTCGGCGTTAATGTTCAGCGTGCAGGCCAGGACAGGGCGCTCTTGGCCTTCCCGCAGCGAGCAAAGATCATCCGCCAACTGCTCGGGCAACATGGTCACGTTCTGGCCCGGCAGGTACACGGTAAATGCACGGACGCGGGCTTCCAGGTCAGCAGCGTGGCCCTCTTCCACATAAGCGGTGGGGTCGGCAATCGCCACGCTCAGCTGCCAGCCGCCTTCCGGGCGTGCCACTACGTGCAGCGCGTCATCCATATCGCGGGTTTTTTCACCGTCGATCGTGAAGTACGGCTGCTCGGTGAGGTCTTCACGGGTGAGGCCTTCATCGTGCAGCGGCCAGTCGCTGCCGGCATCCGGGCACTCTTGCTCCAGCGCGTGGCGAGCAAGCGTCACGCGCCACGGCACGGCGGGGTCGTCGGCTTTGGCCACCAACTCATCGATCTGGGAGAAGAAGCCGCGGTCGTTCTCTTTTAGCGGGTGACGCACCAAACGCGCCACGACCCAATCGCCGTCGGCAATGGAGTCTTCATCCAGGCTATTTTTGATGCGTGCTTTTAGAACGTTGCGAATCGAGGGGTGATCCGGCACCACCGCGAGGCGGCCTTCGCGCTTTTGAACGCGAGCAACGAAGCGGTCTAAACCGGCTTCAATAAGCTTTTCAGGCTCAACCGATTTTTTATCGCCGTTCTCGTGAATCACGGCTTCCACACGGTCGCCGTGCAGCACCTGTTTCATGGCGGGGGGCGGCACGAAATAGGATTCGCCGCTATCAGTTTCAAGAAAACCAAAGCCTTTTTCTGTGGCTTTGATCACCCCTTCAGCGCGCGGGGTGGTTTCACGGATCTGTTGCTTGAGCTGGGCAAGCAGGGAGTTGTTTTGAAGCATGTGTTCAATCAGTTGGCGAGAGTAGGTTGCCACTATACGGATTCCCACTGGCTGCGCCAATCGTTGCCCCTGGGGAAGTGGCGACGGCGACGGCAAGTCAATGACTTACTTACGGTTGGCTGAATCGGTTAAGCTGAGCGAACTGCAACGTTACTCTGCTAACGCACAAGGAGCGCTTTGATGACCCCTCGCCTGATCGTTTCCGACCTTGACGGTACCCTGTTAGGCAGCGACCACCGGTTACATGACAGCACCATTGAGGTGCTCCAAGAGTTGGTTCGGCAGGGGCACCACCTGGCGCTGGCCTCGGGCCGCCACTACCACGATATGCGCGTCTTCCGCGATGAGCTGGGCGTGCCTGCTCACCTGATTAGCACCAACGGGGCTTACACCCACGACCCAGACGATGGCTTGGTTAGCGCGTCGCACCTTAACCCGGATCACGCTCACGCGCTGATTCATTTACCCCGGCCGCCACAGGTGCGCCTCAACCTTTACCGCGAAGCGGGCTGGCATGTGGACGCCGAAGCGCCACACCTGCTTTCACTGCACGCCTCGACGGGCTTTCGCTATGAGGTCGTGCCACCGGAGCAGATGGACGTCAACGGCGTAGGTAAAGTGCTCTATTTGGGCGACCCGGATGCGCTGGCAGAGCTGGAAGCTCAGGCCCAAGCGGCGCATGGCGATGGGCTGCACATTACCTACTCCACGGTGGACTCGCTAGAGATCATGGCGGGCGGAGTGAATAAAGGCGTGGCGCTCGCGGCGTTGCTGGAGTCGCTTGGGCTCACTGCCGCCGATTGCCTAGCCTTTGGCGATAACCTCAACGACACCGAAATGCTCACCTTGGCAGGCGAGGCCCAGGTGATGGCCAACGCTCATCCGGCGCTGTTCGATCGCGTGCCAGAAGCCCGGCGGATCGGCCACCACGGCGAAGCAGCGGTGGCGTTATTCCTGAAGCAGCGCTTTGGGCTTTAGCATTTGTTGCTGTCATTATTGCTCTGCCACCTTAGTCGATAGCCGCTTGCGGTAGGCGGAGCGCTCCACCATCATCTAGCCCCTAAAACGATAATAACCTTCAGGAGTGGGGCGAGCTTGGCCTGCTAGGTGACTTAAATGAAGTGGCGGATGCCGAAGGCTGGAACGACCTGTTACAGCCGGTGGTTCTGGGTCTACGGCCCGAGCACTTCAGCGAAGAGGATGTGCGGCTGAACGGTATTAATCGCTGTTGCGTGCGGCGGGGGCGGGCTCTTTATCAAGCCGCTTGATCTGCCGCCAGAGGTCTTGGCGAAGGTCGGCTAGTTTGGGCTGCTCTTCTGGGGTAAACGCCACCGGGCGGCACAGTCGCTGAGCGCGCATACCCAGGCGGGCGCTCAGCAGCCCCGTCGCTAAGCCCTGGCCGGCTCTTGCTGAAAGGCGGCCTGCCAAATCCAGCGAGAGCATGTCCATGCTGGCATCGGTGGCTAGTTCGCTGGCGCCTGCAAACGCCATGTTGTGCAACACATGGCGAAATAGCCGCAGGCGGCTGGCGTAGCCAAGCTCCAGGCCGTACAGACGGCTCAGCCGATCCACCATGGCCAGGCTGCGCCACGCCACCAGCGCCATATCCACCAGGGTTAGCGGGGAAACCGCCACCATGATGGCGGTTTCCCCCGACATCCGGGTAATCAACCGCTGGGCTTCCCGGTCACGGGGGGCGAGCAGGTGGTAGCGCAGCAGGGTTTGAATCTCTTCCCCGCTATGGTGCGGCTGGCACGCCCGCTGAAAGGCCAGCCAGTGCGGGTCGTCGTTGCTCAGTGCCAGCTGCTGTTTTAACTGAACGGCCATCGCCTGGGCCTGCTGGCTGGAGCGCTGGGGAAGCTCGGCTAGGTTGGCCCGTAGCTGATCGTGCCGCTTTAAGCGCCGCAAACGGCCCAGCTCCTTGAGGAGCGATACGCCGCCCAAGCCAATCAGGCTAATCCCAAATAGCTGCCACGCCATCGCCATCCACTGGGACTGGGACAGCGCGTCAGGAATGCCGGTTGCCAGCTCTACCGTGCCGAGTGTGGCACCGCCTGCCAAGGCGAACATCAGCCCCCAGCGGCGCTTGCGAGGCGCGCCTAGAGTCTCTTCCGGCAGCGCTTTGAGTTCGGCTTGGGTCGCCAGCGGCTGGTGCGATTCAGTCGCTGCAAAGCGTTCGTGCTGGCGCAGGGTTTCCTGGGTAGGCTCGGGCGGCGCTTCGGTTTGGAAGTCGCGGCGGGGCTGAGGGTTGCTCATGTCAGTTTGTCTCCAATCAGCCAGTCAATCGCGGCGTCCATACGGATGTGGGGCAGTGCCTCGCTATCGGCGGGCAGCGGGCGGAAGCTGGGGAAATCAAATCCTTGCTGCTGCCAGAAATCGGCTTTGGGCAGGCGGCTGGGCACATCGCCGGGGTACACCAGCACGTCTTCACCTTCTAACGTGGTGCCTTTCAGCGCTGGCGTTCGCTTGCCATCATGAAGCACTTCGCGGGCCTCGGTGGCGCGAATGGCCGCCAGCGACAGCGCTTTCACCGGGATATCGGCAAAGCGTAAGTCTTTCAATGGCTCCGCCAGCAGCGCTTCTAACAGCTGCACCACGTGGGTGTGCTGGTCGGGGGTGACGTGGTCCGCTTTGGTAGCGGCAATGGCGAGGCGGTCAATTTTAGGAGCGAACAGACGGGTCAGCAGGCTGCGCTTGCCGTAATCAAAGCTCTTCATCAGCTGTTGCAGCGCGCGGGAAAGATCCTCAAAGCGCTCCGGCCCGGCGTTGAGCGCGCCCAGCACGTCCACCAGCACAATCTGGCGGTCAAAGCGGCGGAAGTGGTCGCGGTAGAAAGGGCGCACCACCTGCTGCTGGTAGTAGCGAAAACGCGCCGCCAGGGTGGCGTAGAGGCTCGACTCGGGCAGCGCGTCGAGGGGTTCTTTGGGCGTATCTAATCCGGGCAGCGGGAAGAACTGCAGCACCGGTGCACCATCTAGCTCGCCGGGCAGCAAAAAACGCCCCGGCTGCAGGTCAGAGAAGCCCGCCTGCTTGGCGCGACGCAGGCCCAATGCGTAGGCCTCGGCAAGCGTGGCGAGCTGCGCTTCATCGGCTTCTGTCGTAGGGTCTAGCTGCTCTGCCTCGGTCAGCCATTCGCTAAACAGCGCTCGGCGATGGGGGCCTTCGTGCTGGGCTTGGCTCTGGCTCCAGCTGTAGAAGTCGTGCTGCAGCAGCGGCAAATCCAGCAGCCATTCGCCGGGGTAGTCGAACAGATCCAGCGTCAGGTGAGCGATATCCGGAGTGAACCAGCCCTGCTGGGCAGGGCGGTAGCGCAGCTGTAAACGCAGCTCGCTAATGCCACGAGTGGGCTCTGGCCAGCGCGGCGGTGTATCTCTCAGCGATGCCATGCCGGGGTCATAAGGGAAGCGTGGCACGCCTAAGTCCGGCTGATTTAAACGCTGCGCGCCTAACAGTCGACCTTCACGGGCAACCGGTAGTAGGTCTAACTGTGCTTCTACGCCTGCATGGCGTAGTTGGTTCACCAGCGAGGTTAAAAACGCCGTTTTACCCGCTTGCGAAAGGCCTGTCACCGCCAGCCGCAGCTGCCGGTCTCGGCTTCGCTCTAACATATTGCTCAATTCGCGGCTTAACGGCTGGCGCATCCTGTCGCTTCCTTCATCGGGTGGGGCATCTTGGCGAGGTGGTGGAACGTTAGCGCTGCCACATCAAGACAAGTTGAGAGAGCATGGGCAGGGTCGCAATGATAAAACCGACGACCGCGAGGCTATAGCCGGGCCAGCGGCGCTGCATTTTTTGTGCAAGCGTTAAGCCAACCAAGCACACCACCATACCGATCAGGTTAAAGGCAAGCGTGGCTGCTTCCAGCCATTGTTGTGGATCCATCGTCGCTCCTTGGGGGTGTATCAATGGCTTGATCATAGCAAAGCCTTGATGAACCGATCATTAACCGCGGCTTATTGTCGTCCCTAGCAGGTGCTGTGCCCCTGGTACTAACCAAACGGGGTCAAGGCGAGTATTGGCGGCTTCAACGCATAAAAAGTGTTTGGCGGCGTCGGCGGGTGTGTCGCTGGGCAGGTCGCTATCCGGGTGCCAGACCACCGTGGAGTCGCTGGACTGCTTACCGATGCGCAGCGTGCGCTGGCCGTCGTTGAGCAGCACCGCTTCATTGGTGTGATAAATACGGTCGACCGGGCCACGAATCGCCAGCGTGCCCTGTTGCTCAGATTCCGCAAAGTCACGCAGCTTATCCAAATAGCGCGCGCCTGCTAGGCCTTCTAAGCGGCATTGATGCACCTCATTAACGGCCAGGTAGGTATGCAGTGCGCCGCTGGTTTTGATCGGAGCATCGCCAATGTTTTCGCTGATGATCTCAACGTTTAGCCGCTGGGCGTTGGCTTGAATGACCACGCGGGCGGTGAGCTGGCTATGCAGACACTCTTCCGGCGAGAGATGGACCTCGATGCCTTCGGCGTGGTCGTCAACGGCGTCCAGACGCCACATGGCGTGGCGGGCAAGCCCATGGAAGGGGCCGTTACGCTCGGGGCTTTCGTCAGCGTAGCGCTCGTCGGCAAACCAGGGCCAGCAGAGCGGAATGCCGCCACGAATCGCGCCCGGCAGCGCCTGCGGCGTTGGCGTTACCCATAGCCAGCCGGTGTCATCGGTGGGCTGAAAGTGCAGCACTTGAGCGCCCTGCAGGCTGATCGCCATTTCCCCCCAGGCCATGTTGAAGAGTGCGACGTCACGGCCTTCCCAGGTGGCGCGTTGATGACCATCAACATGGCTAAGTAGCTGTTTAAGGGAGTCGGGAATCATAAGAGGATCCTTGTGGGAAAAGGCAACAAATGGGCAGAACAGTAGCGCCGTGTGCTATGGTAGGACAAGCATAGGTGGAAGGTAAAACCCCAAGCTGAGTGAAACCAAGGAGGTAGTATGGGCTTTATTGCGTGGTTAATCATTGGTGGTTTAGCTGGCTGGATTGCTGGCAACATCATGCGTGGCGGTGGTTTTGGTATTTTAGGCAACATCGGCGTGGGTGTGGTTGGCGCGCTCGTCGGGGGCTTCTTATTTAGTTTGCTGGGTTTACAGGCGGGTGGCTTTATCGGCTCGCTGGTCACGGCAACCGTGGGGGCGGTGGTCTTGCTATGGGTCATTAGTAAAGTCAAAAGCGCTTAGCGCACGCTGCTCTTTGCGGTAATCGCTGCCCGGCCTTTGTGCCGGGCAGCGCTGTTTTGTGCGGCTGCTATCGGTCTTGGCAGCAGATTCCGTTACACTATGCCGCTTTTGGCGGCCTCGTTGGTCTGTTCTGGTTGGTTATGGCTTTTATTGATCGCTTTCTGTTTCTTCGAGGTGTCTTTTGTTCGACGCACTAAATGCCTGGTGGGCTCAACAGCTGGTGCTGTGTGATTGGGCTTTTACACCGCACCCACTGGCGGTGGATGCGGTCGCGGCGGAGCAACGCCTGCTAGAACTGGGTATTACAGATCGTGGCGCGTTGGCAGACCAGCTGTTTTTTGCACTCGGCGCACCGTCAGGCAGCGCCGATCAGCTGTTGGGCGCGCTGGAGTGGGCAGCACTCGCCGGGGCGGCGGGTTGGCTAAGCCAGGCTCAGGCGACGAACTGGGCACACCACTTAACACGGCGCATCACTTCTGACTACAGCGATCAGCGAGCGTGGCTGTCGGATCTACGTCGTGCGCTAGGGGCCAAAGGTTGGGAAACCGGTGCCGATGACCGTTTTATCGATGCCTGCCAAGCGTTGTCGGATCTAGAGAGTGAAGGTGAAGGTGTCACATGGCAAACCCTGGATACTGAGCTAGCGCAACGCCCTGCACCGGCTTCGCTATGGCCGCAAGCGCCAGAAGCTCAGCCTTGGCGGTTGGGCGCGCTGTTTCGCCCAGTGGTGAGCTACCCGGCTAGCGCCGCCGACTGGCCCGATGCCAGCGAGTGGTTAGGGCACATCTGGCAAGTGTATGACCGCGAGCAACTATTAGAGGTGATGCTATGGCTAAGCGCCCAGGGTGAGCGCCAGCGCTGGGATATTGAAGCCCGCGAGCTGCTGACCATGGATCGCGCCCAGCGCCAAGAGTGGCAGCGGGGTGCGGTGAACGATGCTCCCTACGCGCCCGTGCTCACTGCGTTCGTCAATCAGGGCGAGCCGTTGGAGTGGGCCGCCTGGGATTGGCTGCGGTTAGTAGAGCTCGCCTGGGCTGGTGCTTGCTGCGGCTGGCTAAGCCAGGCGGAAGCGGACGACCTAGCGGCCCATGCGGCTGACCTCGTCGGGCGCCGTTACCACGGCTGGCACGCAGTACTGAAAGCCTACATGCGCGGGCAAAGCCTGTTCGAGGGCGTTGATCGCCGGGGGATGACACCCAGCGCCCGCCATAAGCTGTTAATGCACGCTGCCCATAGCCCCTGGAAGCACTCGCTGGGTGCGTTACTGGACGAGCCGACTCGCCAAGCCTCGCGTACGCGTATCAAAGCGTGGCGCAACACGCCGCACCATTGGCTGCTTGCCCTGGCTGGCGTACGCGAGCCGGATGTCATGCTGCGCCAGCTCAATCCCTCGGCCCCGATTGCCGAGCAGCGCCGCGCTGATGCCGCCGTCTACCTACAGGATTCACTTGGCCTGCATGCGGATGAAGGCCATCAAGTGCTGGCGCGCTATTGGCTACCCGCCCAGGCGCACCATCTCAACCAGCTGGCTGCGGATGCCGCCCATGGCGTATTGCCACCGTCGCAGACGCGCTTTGGTCAGCCGACCCCCGGTGAGCTCAAACAGCGCAACGCGGTAAAAGGCGTGAGCCGCCACGCCGCGACGATTCACATGGCCGAGAAGTTTGCCTTCTACCTGCACATGGCCCTCGATAGCGGCCTGTTCGAGCGCGAACCGCTCATGCAGCACGCCAGCGCCCTACGGAGCTGCCTATGCCGTTTTTATGCGACTCCCAAGCGCCTGCTAGAAGCCTGGTTTGCCTGGGAGAGCTGCCTGCCGGAGCCAGAGCACGACTCGCTCATTAATGAAATTTCCTGGCATCTGGAAGACCACGGCAGCCTGTTTCACTGGTTAGATTGGCGGCCAGATGCGTGGTGCGAGCCTGGTGAGCGGCCGACGCTGAGCCACTTTACGGCGATGTCACTGGTGGGGCCGCTGAACAGTGCAGTGTGGAGCGAGCCGCAGTTGGAAAGTCCGCGCGAGTGCGCCGACATTCGCGAATGGGTCGAGAGCCACTACCACCTCACCAGCGCCGACGATATGCAAGAGTTTTTAACCTTCATGCTGGAAGCAGGTGACCGGCAGGAGTATCAGATCAACTACGCGCCCTACACGCTAAATCCAGAGCGCCTAGCAGCAGAAATCGCTATTTTGGAATCCGGTGACTGCGCCGAGGATGAGCGTCATCACCTGTTGCGTCTGCGCCGGGTCAGCACCAATGAAGACGGCTGTAACGAGGTCGACATGGCCGCCTGGGATATTGCCCAGTTGGTAGACCTTGCGATTGCGGCACGGCAGTTAGGCTGGCTCGATAAACCAGCGTTTGCAGAAGTATTAGATCGTGCCTACCAGCTAGCAGCAGACCACTACTCTGGTTGGCAAGAGTATGCGGCGGGTATGTACGCAGGCTTTTCGTTTTTTATGGGCGAAACCCCTGAGCGTGAAAGCTTTTTAGCCGGTTTCCGCCAGGCGTTAGTGGCGTGGCTATGCGGCGCGCCAGTGCTGGCCGGCCCCTGGGCAAGCCTGGATTTTCCGGGTAACAAGCCGCGGCATTTTGCGCCGCTGCATATCGATACGCTGCCGGGTGATCAACGAATCTTACATTAGACTCGCCAAGCATAGGATAACTAGCTTATAGTCCAGGGGTTGTAAAAAATGAGTTTTCTCATGCTTGGGTTTTTTCAATTTCCATTTTGTTACGAGGTTAATCGCATGGTTGCGTCGCCACACCCCGCTGTGACCGCTGTCCGTGTTGTAAGTGTTTGTGTCGTCGTTGCTTTGTTAGCTGGCTGTGCAGGCTCTGCCTCACGCCAGGACATGGAAGCCCCCGAGGATTATTTCTCGATGTCGCTTCCCGGTATGGAGGGAGTCACTCCCCAAATGTCGCCCGTTGATCCTATCAGTGCTCACCTGCGTAACCTGCAGACGCCCCCGCCAACGGTCGTTCGCCAAGCGCTGTTAGAGCAGCATCAGCGGTGGGCAGGAACGCCTTATCGGATTGGGGGGACGACGGATCGAGGGATCGACTGCTCTGCCTTGGTAAGAAACGTTTTCCGCGATACCTTTGACGTTGAGTTACCCCGTTCTACCCAAGATCAAGTGCATGAGGGACGCCCGATCGACCGCCAAGAGCTGCAGGCGGGCGATCTGGTCTTCTTCCGCCCACCCGGACGCTACAACCACGTGGGCATTTACGTAGGCAATGGCTATTTTCTCCATGCGTCCACGTCGAAAGGCGTGATTATTTCCAGCCTGGATAATAGCTACTGGCAGCGCTACTACTGGCAGTCGCGTCGTGCCCTAGAGCCGACCAATCTGGCCCAGCTCAGCAGTCGTTATACGCCGTAAGTGTCGGCCGTGCGCGTCGGTCAACATTGGAAAGGCCATCAATGATTGAAGCAAAAACGCGCGCCTGGTGGCGCGCGACGGCGGCCCTATGTTTAGGGTCGTTTTTGGTGTTTATTAACCTGTATGTGCCGCAACCGTTATTGCCGGGCCTGAAAGAGGCTTACGGGGTTTCCACCTTAGGCGTCAGCCTGTTGATGTCGGTATCTACGCTCTCTTTGGCCTTGGCGCTTTTGGTGTTTGGGCCGCTCTCCGATGCCATTGGCCGCGAAGGGATTATGCGTATCACACTGCTCCTGGCGGGTGGTTTGTCGCTCGCTTTAGCTTTTGCGCCTACCTTCGAGAGTTTATTGTTTCTGCGCTTGCTGCAAGGCTTCGTGCTCGGCGGCTTGCCCGCCGTAGCGATTGCCTGGATGGGCGACGAGTTCGATAAAACCGCCTTGCTGAGTGCCGTGGGGCTTTATATTGGGGCCAATTCGTTAGGCGGTATTAGCGGGCGTATTATTGGGGGCGGGGCGGCGGCCATCGGTGGGCCTAGCGCTGCGTTTCTCGCGGTGGGTGCCATGACCGTGGTGGGCTGTATCATTTTTTGGCGGCTACTGCCCAATAGCCAAGCCTTTACGCCTAAGCGCTTTCAATTACGCCAAGCGGTGGGGGACCTGCTCGGCCATTTACGCTCGCCGGTGCTGCTCGCTGCCTACTTCCTTGGCGGCATTAACTTTCTGATTTTTATTAATCAGTACAGCTATATTACTTTCCGTTTGGCGGATGCGCCATATCAACTGGCGGCCAGTGGCCTGGGGCTGATCTTTCTCACCTACCTAGGTGGCACCTTTGGCTCGACAGTGTCGGGCAAGTTGGCGGGGCGCTTTTCCCCCGCCCGCTGCATAAGTGCGGGCATTGTGATTCTCATGTTAGGCACCGCCATCACCCTGGCGGACTCGCTGGCGCTCATCATCCTCGGCTTAACCATTAACGCCTTCGGCTTCTTTATGGCGCACTCATTGGCGTCTAGCTGGGTGGGGCGCTACGCCCAAGGGGCACGGGGCAGCGCCTCGGCGCTCTACCTAGTGTTTTACTATCTCGGTGCCAGCATTGGCGGTTTTTGGCTGGAGCCTTTCTGGCGCTGGACACAGTGGCAGGGTGTGGCGATAGGCTCGTGGCTGCTGCTGTGCGTGACGTTGGCCATTGGTGTTGGCTTATGGCGCTTTGAGCGCCGTGCTGCTAATACGTAAGCTGCCACCTGTCAGATGCCACTGTTGATGGCACAGCCGGTTGAGCAGTGCTGTGTCGTGACTAATCACGATGACGCCAAGCTGATGGTGTTCAGCGTGCGCTTTAAGCGCCTGCCACAGCGACAGCTGAGTGATGGGATCCAGCATGGTGGAGATCTCATCGGCCACCACATAGCGGACGCCGGGGGCGAGGGCGCGCAGCACGCACACCCGTTGTAGCTCGCCGCCGGAGAGTGCGCTGGGAAAGCGCTTTAGCCATTCATTTTCAATGCCAAACGCCTCCATCAGCGTATTTGGCGGTGTCCACGCTTCCCTCAATATCTTTCCTACCCGCCAGCGCGGGTTCACCGCGAGCTCCGGCGACTGGGGCAGCCACTGCACTGGCCGCCGCCCGCGTGTGGGCAGCGGCGAACCATCTACCTGAACACTGCCTTGGGAAGGCGTTAGCTGGCCTGACAATAGCTTGCCAAGCGTTGATTTCCCCGATCCAGAGTCACCGCTGATTCCTAACCACTCACCGGGCGCAAGGCGTAGGGAGATATCCGCCAACAGCGGAGTGCCTGCCGCAAAGTGGAACGATAGCTGGTGGGTTTCAAGCAAGCGCTGGCTCCTGATGCGTCGGATGGAAGGGGTGTGTGCTGAACGCGTTATCCGGTAGCGCCTGCCACAAGTCTCGCGCATAGCAACTCATAAGCTGCTCGCCCTGGCCTTGGAAAGCCTGGGCCGGTGCGGTTTCCAGCGCTTGGCCCTGGCGAATCACGGAAACCCTGTCGGCAATGGTAAGAGCATGGCGCAGATCGTGGGTAATCAGCATCACCGCTTTGCCCTCTAGGGCGATAGCTTTTAGTGCTGCCAGCACACGGTCGCGCTGGTTGGGGTCAAGGCCTACGCTGGGCTCATCGGCAATCACCAGACGTGCGTTGCTCACCTGGGCCATAGCGATGAGCACCCGCCGCGCCATGCCGCCTGACAGCTCGTGAGGGTAGTGGGTAGACGCGTGGCTAAGCTGATAGCGGCTCAATAGCTCATCGGCGCGCTGATGGGCGGCTGAGGGACCAAATCCTGCCCGTTGGGCCGCCCAGCGTACCTGATGCTGGCTGCGGGCGAGCGGGTCAAGAGCATTCAACGATTGAGGAATGAGCGCCAACTGATGCCCCCTCAGCTGCCGCTGGCGCGCTGGTGTTAAGTCCTCCCCCTGGAAGCGCAGCTCTCCTGCGACCCGTGCCGCTTGGGGCAGTAGCCCCATAATGGCGTAGGCCAGCAGGCTTTTACCTGCGCCTGACGCACCCACCACAGCATGCACTTCGCCCGGCTGAAGGTGCAGCGAGAGCGACTCGATACAGGTGGTCCACTCCCGTCGCCACCAGCGGGGGTAGTAGGGGAGTTGCAGGGTTAGCCGGTCAATGGTCAGCATGGCAAGCTCCTTGTTAAAAATCGCGATCTTTACAGCGCTTTGCGCAGCATCGAGGCGAAGCGTTCAATCGCCAGTACCATCAGCAGTAAACCCAGCCCAGGAAACACCCCTAGCCACCAGTAGCCGCCGGTAAGGTAGCGCATGGCGTCGGCCAGTAATACGCCGATGGCGGGCTGGGTAGGGTCTAAGCCAACGCCTAAAAAGGTCAGGGCCGCTTCATGCAAAATGGCGTGGGGAAACAGCAGCAGTGCGCCGACCAAGCAGTGAGGCAGTACATGGGGCAGCAAGTGGTGCCAAACAATAAATCCTTGGCGTTTGCCAAACCCTTTCGAAATCGCCACATAAGGGGCGTTTCGCAAGCTGAGTAGCTCGGCTCTGAGCAAGCGGGCAAGGCTTGGCCAGTGGGTCAGCGCAACAGCGATAATGACAGCCTGGGTGCCGCCGCCCAGGGCAAAGGCGATCAGCAATAGTAAAATCAGGTGTGGCACGCTCAGCAGCGTATCAATCAGTAAGCTCACCAGCGCATCCAGTATGGGCGAGAGCATGGCGAGACTCGCCAAGCTTAAAGCAATCAGCGTGCCCAACAGTGCCGCGCTCAGCCCTACCCCAAAACTCAAGGCAAGCCCCGCCAGCGTGCGGGCCCAAAGCTCACGCCCTAGGGCATCAGTGCCCAGCCAGTGCTCGGCGCTGGGAGGCATGAGGCGGGCCCCGAACTGCATGTGCAGTGGGCTATCTCCCAGCCATAGAGAACTGCTAAGCAACAGTAATACCAGCAGGCCAAACACACCTGCATAGCCTGCTGCGACCAGGCGCGGCTGGCTATTCATTAGTGCGGTCCCGTGCGATACGTGGGTCGGCCCACTGGTAAAGGCCATCGGCGATGAGGTTGCCAACACTCACAAATAGCGCGGTAAATAGCGCTATGGCGAGCAGTAGCGGCACATCGCTTCGCAAGCCAGCGGCGACGGTCGCCTGCCCAAGTCCAGGGTAAGCAAAGACTTGCTCAACCAGAAGGGAGCCGCCAAATAGCTCGCCGAGAGAGGCAAACGCCAAAGTGATCGCTGGCAGGCTGGCGTGGCGCAGACCGTGGCGCCAGGCGATATCGAAACGGCTGGCGCCTTGGGAAAAGGCGTGCAACGCGGTATCCGAGCGCATAAACGCCGCCATCTTGGCCCGGGTATGTAGCGTGATGGTGGCAACGCCTAACAGAGCGAGGGTGAGAGTAGGTAAAAGAAGATGGTGCAGCTGCGTGAGCAGCGTTACTTCTTGGCTCAGCACGCCCGTGGGCCCTGCGCAGCAGGTGGGGGTCCAGCCCAAGGTGACGGAGAAAAGTAGCAACGCCAGCATGGCGAGCCAAAACGTGGGCATCGAAGCAGTGATATAAGCATAGCCGCTGATCAAGCGGTCCAGCAGGGAGCCCTCTTTGCTTCCTGCGGCGATGCCGAGTACTACGCCAAGTATCAGCGAGAGCAGCCAAGCGCTCAACAGCAGAAAAAACGAGCGCTGGAAGCGCTGGTTAATGACGTCGCTCACCGGCTGGTTGTAGATATGGCTCCAGCCCAGCTCTCCGCTAAGCAACTGTTGCAGCCAGTGGTGAAACTGCACACTGGCCGGGGTGTTAAACCCCCAGCGTTCGGCAATCAGCGTGCGCTGCTCAGGGCTGACCTGGGCCATTTGCGGGCCAAGGTAGGCATCCACCGGGTCGATGGGAGATAGCATCATTAGCCCAAAAGAGACCGCTGCGACACTTAGCAGTACCAGCAACAGCCGAAGTAGGCGGCTCGCTAGCCAAACCGTTAATCGCACGTCCAGCGCCACTCAAGCAAGTTGGCGGTGACCGGCCAGCCGTGGCCGTGAGGGGCAACGCCCAGTTCGCCCAGGTCGAGGCAGCGGTTGGTGGCATACACGTGGGCAAGGTTGACCATCCAGGCCCAGCTGGTGTCTCCCTGTACCCCATAGCCGGTATCGCCGTCCCATTGGGCGGCTTGCCAATGCTGATTGGCTTCTTCGGTGTTAGCCGCCGCTTGGGCGGCATCCAGGTGTTGGTCGACCGCCTCGTTGGCGTAGTAACCACTGTTGTAAAAACCGAACCCGGCATGCTCGCTATGGAAGAGATAGTACACTTCCTGCGGACTTTGGCTGCCAAAGCCAAACACGATGGCGTCTTGGTGAAGCGCCTCACGTTGGATCTCGTCCCAGTGGCGGCCGGTGGGCTGCATCTCGATGCCGAGTGGGCGCACCATCTCGGCACTCACCTGGGCGAGCTGTTGGCGGGTGGTGTCGCTGGTGGGGTATGTGAGACGAAAGCGTGCAGGTTGGCCGTTTTTATAGCGCAGTCCATCCTCTTCTTTGCGTACCCAGCCTGCTTCATCTAGCAGGGCGTTAGCGCGGGAAAGGTTGGGCGTCGCGAGCTTCTCATCCTTATGGCTCCAGGGAAGACCATCGGCAGGGCCAAAAGCGGGGCGACCAAAGCCGTTTAGCGCAACGTCCACCAGCGTCTCACGATCAAGGGCTAAATTGACCGCCTGGCGAATGGCGAGGTCGGCAGTGACGTTATTACCAATCGGCGCGCCGTTGTCAGCTTTTTCGCCCGTGGCGGGCTGCATAGGGAACAGAATGCCTCGGTTATCAACGCTCTTCATAATCACCCGATGCATCTGCTCAGGGATGTTCTCTGCCAGCGCTGGTGGCACCGCAGCGAGATCCACCTGGCCTGCGTGAGCTGCACTTAGGGTGGCGGCTTCATCGGTAAACAGAAACACCAGACGCTCGAAGACCGGCGTGGGGCCGTAAAAATAGGGGTTCCGCTCAACAATCAGCTGCTCACCCTCTTGCCACTCCACTAACCGGTAAGGGCCTGAACCCAGCGGCTGCCTGCCATACTCGTCGCCATAGCCGTTTTCTCGCTCGGCGTTGGGCACGATACCCAGCGTCATCAACTGGTCGATAAAAGTGATGCGCGGTGCTTTGAGGGTGAATTCGACGGTGTTGCCGTCGACCGCACGGGCACTCGCTAATGCGCTGAGATCCGCTCTACCGCCTGCCTCGGCGGCGGCGGTGAACGTAAAGGCAACGTCTTCTGCGGTTAGCGGGGTGTTGTCTGAAAAGCGCACGTCCGTGCGTAAGGTGAGAGTCCAGGTAAGGCGATCTTCAGAAAGGGACCATGCTGTGGCTAGGCCTGATTGCGGGGTTAAGTCCTGACCACGGGTAAGCAGCGTAGACTGAAATAGAGGGCTGCCGTACTGACCCCAGCCCAATAGCGGATCAAACCCTTGCTCCGGCTCACCACCAATGGCAAGCACTAGCTGGTCTTTGGCCAACGCTGGCGCGCTTAGCGCTACGCATGTGGCTGCGAGAGCCAGTATGATAGGGCGACGCATGGGACACCTTTTTCAGTGCTATTAGTATGATGTTTTTACAATAACATCATACTAATAGCGCTGGAAGTTGCGGCAACGCACAACATCAGATCGGCGAAGGAGAGGGTATGCAGCGGGTAACGGTAACGCTGGATGAGGAGCTGTTAAGCGAGGTCGATGCGCTGATGGCGCTGCGCGGCTATCAAAATCGCTCAGAGGCCATTCGTGACTTGACCCGCAACGGGTTAAAGCAGGTGAAAGAGGAGGTTGCGCCCAATGCGCCGTGTATGGGAGCGCTGGTGTATGTGTATGACCACGCGGCGCGAGATCTCTCTAAGCGCCTGACTCGTCACTCTCATGACCATCACGATTTAACGCTCTCAACGCTGCATGTGCATATCAATCACGATAGCTGCTTGGAAGTCGCACTCTTAAAGGGGCAGGGGAGTGCACTGAAGCAGTTTGCCGATGAGGTGACATCGTCGCGTAGCGTGCGTTATGGCCAACTTGTGTTGATTCCAGAAGAGTCAGCATCACATAGCGGCCATTAAAATAAAAAGGGCGGCCCATTGGAGGCCGTATGAAAACAGCCTCCAATGGCCGCCCTTTGTGGCATGCAAGAGCTTAGTGCTCTACGCCGCCTTCGCCGTGAACGTGGCCGTGCTCGGCTTCTTCCTGGCTTGCTTCGCGTACGGTCGCAATTTCAACGTCAAAGTTGAGGTGCTGACCCGCCAGCGGGTGGTTGCCATCAACCACAACGGTGTCGCCTTCAACTTTCTTGACGGTAACCATGAGCGGGCCGCCTTGGGTTTGCGCTTGGAACTGCATACCTGGCTCAATGCTTTCAACACCTTGGAAGGCATCACGCGGTACTTCTTGCAGCAGCTGCTCTTGAACTTCGCCGTAACCCTCTTCAGGGGAAACTTTAACGTTCAGTTTGTCCCCAGCAACACGACCTTCAAGCTCTTTTTCCAGGCCCGGAATGATGTTGCCAGCGCCGTGGAGATACGTCAGCGGCTCGCGGCCTTCAGAACTGTCTAGCACCTCACCTGCATCGTTGGTCAGGGTGTAGTGGAACGCGACAACCGAGTTTTGCGCAATTTGCATTGAATAACCTTTCGGTGAGTGCATGTCCCAACATGGTAACGCGTGTGGGCCAGCTTGTCAGGGGGTAAGCGGGCTTTTTCCACTTCCACGCCTTTAGCGCTATTGCGCCGGGGGGTGTGCAGGGATACCCTACAGCAATTAATTTTTCTCTTGAAATAACACTCACCGGAGCCTGTTATGACTATCTTCTTAATTTGGGTTATCGCCTTTGTACTGATTGCTTATTTTGCTAATAAGCGTTGGGAAAGCGGCGTTAGCCAGGGGCTAGATAAAATGCTGCCAAGCGTGCTGAAAAGCCATGGCGACAACCGCTATTTGTGGGTGGTTGCGTTGGCCGTATTGGGTGCTACAACTTTGATTCGCCCTGTAGATGTGCTGCTGGTGGCGATTTTGCTCGCGGTGATTGCATTGGTAGTGATGAAACTTGCCAACTGGGCAAGCAGTAAAGTCGCTCACTAAACGCGATTTGTTGCTCCAAACACACAGCCGCCCGGCCAAATTGGCCGGGCGGCTGTGTGTTTGGCAACTGTCATAGTGTCAGCTGCGTAGATAGTGCTTTTACTTAACGAGCTAGACCTTAGTAGGCTGCGATTTAGTACGGCGCTACGCTCAGATTAGCACCACTACCAATTAGGCGAACCCGCTGACCTGCCTGGAACTGACGATCAGCACTTTGCACTACCACTACATCGGTACCATCATCACGACGGATTTCCATTTCCAGTGCATTCACACGGTTAGCGCGATCTTCAGCAGCGGTACCCGCCACCGCGCCACCTAGCGCCCCTGCCACGGTCGCGAGCTGGCGACCAGAGCCACCGCCGATTTGGCTACCCAGCAAACCGCCGATGACGGCGCCACCGCCACCGCCCAGCAGGTTGCCAGTACGGCTATCGGCTTGAATTTGGACGGGGCGGACGGCCACGATGGTGCCATAGCTGACGCTTTGCCCCGTTTGCGCTTGGTTACCACGGTAGACATCGCCTGAGTAGGGGGCAGTGTTGGCGCAGCCAGCCAGTGTGAGAATGCTTAACGCGGCAACAGGTAGTAAACGTTTCATTAAAACCTCCAGTAAGAATCAGCCCATATGGCTGTGAACGCCCGCAGATCAATGCGTGCGTATCATTATAGAACGGCGTTCGCTAAAAGATAACCAAAGCGTACGCTTTTGACCAGCCATTTGGAAAAAAAAGGTCACAAGGTAGAGTGTAGGCAGGCATTAAGAAAGCAGTGTGCAAAAATTTTGCACGCGTTTGGGTTAATTGCAAAGTATTAAACGGAAGGCAAAAAACAGGAGGCCGAAGCCTCCTGGAGGTATTGCGAGTAAGGTTGATTAACCGAACTGATTCATGGTGTTGTCTTTGCCGCCCGCTTTCAGCGCTGCGTCGCCATGGAAGAACTCTTTATGGTCGTCACCGATGTTAGAACCTGCCATGTCCTGGTGCTTAACAGTGGCGATACCTTGGCGGATCTCTTGACGCTGCACACCTTCCACATAGGCCAGCATACCTTCGTCGCCAAAGTAGCCCTTAGCCAGGTTGTCGGTAGAGAGCGCTGCGGTGTGGTACGTGGGCAGTGTAATCAGGTGGTGGAAGATACCTGCTTCGCGAGAGCTATCGCGCTGGAAGTTACGCGTCCACTCGTCAGCCAATTGACCAAGTTCGGTGTTGTCATACTCCACGCTCATCAGCTTGTCGCGCTGGTAAGCCGACACGTCCTTGCCCTCTTTCTCCCAGGCATCGAAGACCTGCTGGCGGAAGTTCAGCGTCCAGTTGAAGGAAGGCGAGTTGTTGTACACCAGCTTGGCATCCGGCACCACTTCGCGGATACGGTTCACCATGCTAGCAATTTGGCCAACGTGGGGCTTTTCGGTCTCGATCCACAGCAGGTCGGCACCGTTTTGCAGGCTGGTGATGCAGTCCAGCACCACGCGATCTTCCCCCGTGCCCGGCTTGAACTGGTAGAGACCCGAGGCTAAACGCTTGGGCTTGACCAGCTTGCCGTTTTGCTTGATGACGACGTCACCGTTGTTGATGTCTGCCGCGTTCTCGATGACGTCCCCGTCCAAGAAGCTGTTGTACTGGTCGCCCAGGTCGCCCGGCTCGTTGGTGACGGCGATCTTCTGGGTCAGGCCAGCGCCCAGAGAGTCGGTGCGGGCTACAATCACGCCATCTTCTACGCCCAGCTCCAAGAAGGCATAGCGCACGGCGTTGATCTTCGCCAGGAAGTCTTCGTGGGGAACGGTGACCTTGCCATCCTGGTGGCCGCACTGCTTCTCGTCGGAGACCTGGTTTTCGAGCTGGATACAGCAAGCGCCCGCTTGAATGAATTTTTTGGCCAGTAGGTAGGTGGCTTCGGCGTTACCGAAACCGGCGTCGATATCGGCAATAATCGGCACGATATGCGTTTCGTAGTTGTCGATCTTGCTGATCAGCTCTTGCTCTTTAGCGCTATCGCCTGCCGCCTTGGCGTCGTCCAGGGCGCGGAACAGGTGGTTGAGTTCCCAGGCATCCGCTTGCTTCAAGAAGGTATAGAGCTCTTCGATCAGGTGCGAGACCGAGGTTTTCTCGTGCATGGATTGGTCGGGAAGCGGGCCGAACTCGGAGCGCAGCGCGGCCACCATCCAGCCTGAAAGGTACAGGTAGCGACGCTTGGTGGTGCCAAAATGCTTCTTGATGGAAATCAGCTTCTGCTGGCCGATGAAGCCGTGCCAGCAACCCAGCGATTGGGTGTACTGAGAAGTGTCGGCATCGTAGGCGGCCATGTCGTCGCGCATGATCTTGGCCGTGTAGCGAGCGATGTCCAAACCGGTATGGAAACGGTTTTGAGCGCGCATACGGGCAGCATATTCAGGTTTGATGGCTGACCACTTGCCGCCTTGGGCTTCGCGAAGGTGGGCCATGGCTTTGATATCGTCGAGCAGTCCTGTCATGAGCTGATTCCTCCAGAGTTGTCGTCGTTCGCACGTTAGCTTGTTCTTATGCTGCACCTGCGAGATAGATTCCAGCATTATTCAAATTCGCGGCGCTGTCTCTACACCCATCGTCTCTTAATAAAACGTCGCGGTGTGGCGCTTTGCGTTTCACAGTGTCGGTGTCTCCGAAGAGGAGAGTCCTTAACGCTGCAGTGCAATAACTATCGACTAGGCAAGGAGATCCAACAATTGTCACTTGGGGGCATGCGGCGTTGTAGTCCGACGACAGCGACTACGCCAAACGCCCTGTTTGTGTAGTCGTTTTTCGTCATGGCTTTGACTACGAACACAAAAAAAAGCGCCACACGGGGTGGCGCTTGGCGACATTGGCACTGAATCACTACAAAAACAGCGTCATCTCACGATGGGGAATGCCTGCATCCATAAACACGTCGCCGTGGGCAACAAACCCCAGGCGTTCATAGAAAGCGAGGGCATGTAACTGGGCGCTAAGCGCTGCATGAGAGTGGCCGGCCTCGCGGGCGGCTTTAATGGCCGCCTCCATTAGCTGGTAGCCAATGCCCGTGCCTCGGGCGCTGCTAAGTACCGCAACGCGGCCAATGTGGCCATCGGGCAGCAGTCGCGCGGTGCCTACCGGCTCGCCATTGAGAGTGGCTAAAAAGTGCAGGCACTCCGTATCGCGGCCATCCCACTCCTCTTCTTGAGGAACTTGCTGCTCGTCGATAAAGACGATTCGGCGAATCAGCGAGGCTGGCTCACCCAGTAATGCCCAACTACCACTTTTTACCGTTACCGCTTCCACGCCTTACTCCTCGTCGTCGCCTTCGCCCATAAAACCAAGGCTGCCGCTGTTGATGAGCTGTGTAATCAGCGCTTTAGCGCCGTCAATTTCCAGCACCTCTTCGTACATCGGCGTTGGGTCAGCGAGGCGTTTTGCCAGAGTCTCTGAGCAGGTATGCCCGTCGCCATCGACAAATAGCGTGGTGCCTGACGCATCGCTGCGCCATGCAAAGCGAGAACCCGGCATATGGAACAGTGGCTCACCGTCTTGTAGTTGAGCAACAAGGTCGGCTTCGCTCATCGGCTCCTCAAGGGCCACGACTTGATCGATATATTTTGGCTGGGTCATCACTCGGCCAAACCACTGGGCAACCTGTTCAGGGTTATCCAGGGTGGAGAGAATAAACTGGCGCATACGCTCAACAGCGGCATCGTCGAGCTCGCCTACCTCCTCGGCAGGGGCCATGCCCGCATCGCTATAACGCTGGGAGTCCGACATTTGTTCGCCGACATAATCGGCATACGAGGTGATGGCTTCGTCGGCCGAGGGCGCCCGGAAACCCACCGAAATCGTCATGCAGTCGTCGGTTTGGCTGACGCCGTGGTGTGCCCAGCCGGGGGGCAAATACAACATGTCGCCGGGTGCCAGGGTCCAGTCGGAATCTGCTTCAATCTCGAAAGACTGCAGAATGCGCAAGTCAATGCCCTGAATGATGGGAGCATTACCTGGCTGCTTGCCGCCAAGCTGCCAACGACGGTGGCCGCTTGCCTGCAGTAAAAACACATCATACTGGTCGATATGCGGGCCAACACTGCCGCCGGGCGGTGCATAGCTCACCATGATGTCGTCCAGCCGCCAGCGGGGTAGGAAATCAAACTCATCCATCAGCGCAGCGATAGAGGGCACATAGTGGTCGACCGCTTGTACTAGCAGGCTCCAGTGACCTTCCGACAGCCGCTCGAAAGTGGCGTCGTCGAACGGCCCGTGCGAGACCTGCCAGGGGCCGTCGGGGCCGTTCTCTTCGACCAGCCGCGCTTCGACGCCCGGTTCGCAGGCAAGACCTGCCAGCTCGTCGGGGTCGATGGGGCTGACGAAATCAGGGATAGCGCCACGAATCAGCAGTGGCTTCTGTTGCCAGTAGTTGGCCAAGAAGTCTGCGGGCGTTAAATCGCCCAGCAGGGTGAGTGGCTTATCGTGATGACTCATGGCGTTATCCTAGTTCAAGTGAGCGCTACGTTAGTGTCGCAGGGCGTCGTTTAGAGTGCAGCAAGCCGCTGGTTGAGTGCTTCGGCCTGGGCCTTCGCATTACCAATATAGCTGGCGGGCGAGAGCGCCTTCAGCTCATTTTTCACCGTCTCGGGCAGCTCAAGGGTATCAATAAAGGCCGCAAAGCCCGCTTGGTCAATACGCTTGCCGCGAGTAAGTTCTTTGAGCTTCTCGTAGGGCTTTTCAATGCCGTAGCGACGCATCACGGTTTGGATCGGCTCGGCCAGTACTTCCCAGCTGTTATCCAGGTCTTCTGCCAAGCGCGACGGGTTAGCTTCCAGCTTGCTGATGCCCTTAAGGCTGGCGTGGTAGCCAATCAGGCCATAGGCCAAGCCAACGCCTAGGTTACGCAGTACGGTGGAGTCGGTCAGGTCGCGCTGCCAGCGAGAAATCGGTAGTTTCTGTGCTAGGTGGCTCATCACCGCGTTGGCGAGGCCCAGGTTGCCTTCTGAGTTTTCAAAGTCAATCGGGTTGACCTTGTGCGGCATGGTGGAAGAGCCAATTTCGCCCTCTACGGTGCGCTGCTTGAAGTAGCCCAGGGAAATATAGCCCCATACGTCGCGGTCAAAGTCGATCAGGATCGTGTTGTAGCGGCAGATCGCATCGAACAGTTCGGCAATGTAGTCGTGGGGTTCGATTTGCGTGGTATAGGGGTTAAAGCTTAAGCCCAAGCCTTCAACAAAGGTGCGCGCGTTGGCTTCCCAGTCGATATCTGGGTAGGTGGTCAGGTGGGCGTTGTAGTTGCCGACCGCACCGTTGATTTTGCCCAGAATCTCCACGCTTTCGATCTGCTTGAGCTGGCGCTTGAGGCGATACGCCACGTTAGCCATCTCTTTACCTAGCGTGGTGGGGCTAGCCGTTTGGCCATGGGTGCGTGACAGCATCGGCTGGCCTGCATGGGCAATCGCCAGCTTGGCAATCTCATCGGCGACTTCGTGCATTGTTGGCAGCATAGCTTTTAGGCCATCTGCCAGCATCACGCCGTAAGAGAGGTTGTTGATGTCTTCACTGGTGCAGGCGAAGTGGATAAATTCGGTAACGGCGTTTAGCTCGGCTTGGCCTGCAATCTTCTCTTTTAGGAAGTACTCCACCGCTTTAACGTCGTGATTGGTGGTGCGCTCAATCTCTTTGATACGCTCCGCGTCATCGACTGAGAAGTCACGAATAAGCTGCTCTAGAAACGCGGTGGCTTCTGCGGAAAGCGGCGGGACTTCGACAATCTGGCCGTGCTCAGCAAGGCGCTGCAGCCAGCGCACTTCCACGATCACGCGCGCACGGATCAGGCCGAATTCGCTGAAGTGTTCACGTAGCGCGGCGGCTTTGGCGCCGTAGCGGCCGTCAACGGGAGAAAGGGCGGTCAGAGCAGAGAGTTGCATGGCTTGGTTTCCAGAGTGGTCAAAGTCGGAGGTCGAAAGTAAGGTATCTTGGCGGCTAGCTAAAGTTATCCAGCGCTCGGCGTAGCGCCTTGCGTTGAAACACCAGCTTCCAGCGGCGGCCGCCCTGCTGATGCCACAACAGCGCAAAGCGAATACCGGCCATTAAGCAAGCGCGTACTCGTTCCGGCATCATGCGGGTTTGCAGTAGCGAGGGGTCGCCCTGCACCACAATGCGCGTTTTAAACGTCGAAATGGTCTCTTGGTAAGTTTCACCAAGGCTGGCAATGACGTTTTCGTGGGTGGTGCCAAAGTGCTCTGCTTGCCCTTGAACATGGGTCAGCTTTTGGCCTAACACGTCCATCATCTGGCGGTCGGTGCGCAGCTTATTCATTAGCAGCAGCAGCGAAAATCCGTAGCGCAATACCACCGGGTTGGCCTGCTTACGGCCAACGAGTGCTTCCAGCGTATCCAGCCCGCGGCGCAGGTTGTTGGGGTGGCCGCCGTAGATGGCTTCAAAACTTTCCGGGTTGGTGTCTACCGTCGCGTTGATCAGCGTTTCCCACGCGCGTGTATCAACTTGTCCTGTACGGGCGAGTTCATCGACGAGGCTTGCTGCTTGAAAGACCCCCGCTAGCGCGAGGGCTTGACGGGCAGCGGGGGTATCGGGCGCGCGGTGAATAGGGGTTGCGCTCATGCAGCGGTCTCCGAGGCATTCCAGGTGGCGCGAATAACGCCGCCGCCTAAGCAGATGTCGTTATCGTAAAGCACCAGCGACTGGCCGGGCGTGACCGCCCACTGCGGGTCGTTAAAAATTACTTCAACGCTGCCATCAGCCTGGGCGACAATTTCGCAGGGGCAGTCGCTTTGGCGGTAGCGGGTTTTGGCGGTAAAGCGGCCTTGCTGAACCGGCGGCTTTCCGGCGACCCAGTCCATCGCCTCGGTGGCGAGTGCATTGGTGTAAAGCAGCGGATGATGCTTGCCTTGCACCACGATCAGCACGTTGCGCTCGAGATCTTTTGCCGCCACGTACCAGGGGTCTTCGGAGTAGTTGGCCAAACCGCCAATACCTAACCCTTGACGCTGCCCCAGGGTGTAGTACATCAAGCCCATGTGCTGGCCAATTTCATCGCCTTCAGGGGTCTCGATGGTGCCCGGCTGGGCGGGCAGGTACTGCTGCAGGAAGTCGCGGAAACGACGCTCACCGATAAAGCAGATACCAGTGGAGTCCTTTTTCTTCGCGGTGACGAGGTCGTGCTGCTCCGCCAGCGCGCGCACTTCAGGTTTTTCAAGCTCACCGACCGGGAACAGCGTGCGGGCAATCGCCGCTTCTGGCACCGCGTGCAGGAAGTAGCTTTGGTCTTTATTGCCATCCAGGCCTTTCAGCAGGCGCGGGTGACCGTCGCGGATGCCTTGGCGCACGTAGTGACCGGTGGCGATTTTATCGGCACCCAGCATCTCGGCATACTCCAAGAAGACCTTGAACTTGATCTCCCGGTTACAAAGGATGTCAGGATTAGGCGTACGGCCTGCTTTGTACTCTGCCAAGAAGTGCTCGAATACGTTGTCCCAATACTCGGCAGCGAAGTTAGCCGTGTGCAGCTTGATGCCCAGTTTGGCGCACACGGCTTCCGCATCGGCCAGATCCTCCTTCGCCGTGCAGTATTCGGTGCCGTCGTCTTCATCCCAGTTTTTCATAAACAGGCCCTCGACCTCGTACCCCTGTTGGAGCAGAAGGAGAGCAGAAACGGAGGAGTCGACGCCGCCAGACATGCCGACAATCACTTTGCCGGTGGCAGCGGTGTAGGTGTCTGACGCGTCCTGGGTGGCTGTGCCATCGGTGGATGTCATTGGCATCCTCAGTTGAAGTGGTGTGCAATTGGGCGGCGATTATACACGATGGGGGCTCGATGCTTCGAGTGCTTCACTCTTGGATCACCGAAAGCGGGAAGTGACGGTGGTTCAGGGCATCGTCAATGCGTTTCAGCACCAGCGGGCTTCTTAACCGCTGCGCGGCCGCGAGTGCGACGATCTCATCACGTGTTAACCAATGGGTAGCCACAATGGCCGGATCAATCGCCGTGGTGAGCGGCTGTTCAGGGACGCCGGTAAATCCATGACTATGAAACGTTTCTCCCTCTGGGGTGTGAAAAACGTACAGCCCTAAATAGCCGGTGAGCGATACCTGCCACGCCGTTTCCTCTTGCACCTCGCGCTGTATGGCGGCTACCGGCCCTTCGCCAAGTTCTACGTGCCCGGCTGGCTGATTAAAGAGCGTGTGGGCACCGCCTTTATCCTCTTCCACCATTAAAAAATGCTCGCCCTGCTGAATCACACAGGCCACCGTGCTGCGAATGGTTGGCCGAACAGTAGGAGAAGACGTCTTCATTTTTTAGGGCCTCTGGATTTGGTGCTTCGTTTGGGGGCTGCTTTTGCGGCACGCGCTTTATTGGTACCTGAGCCTTTTGGTGAGGCGCTTTTCGGCTTGGCGTTTTTTGGCTTAGCCTTTTTTGGCATGGCGCGAGGCTGCTTGGCATTGTCTGGGCGCGGGGCGTGCAGCGTCTCTTTGCGCCATTCGCCGGGGGCTAGTTGGCCAAGCTGCCAGGGGCCAATGGCCGCACGAATCAGGCGTAGCGTGGGAAAGCCTACGTGGGCAGTCATGCGGCGCACCTGGCGGTTGCGGCCTTCGCTAATGGTGAGTTCCAGCCAGCTGGTGAGAGGGTGGCGCTTGGGGTCGATCGGCGGGTCTCGTTCAGCGATAGCAGGCGGCGCTATACGGCGCGCTTTGGCGGGTAGGGTCGGGCCATCTTTTAACGTAATGCCTGCTTTGAGCGCGCGGATGGCCTCATCGGTAATGTGGCCTTCAAGCTGCACCCAATAGGTTTTTGGCTGCTTGTGTTTGGGGTGGGCAATGCGGTGAATAAGGCCCCCGTCATCACTCAGTAGCAGCAGGCCTTCAGAATCAAAATCAAGGCGGCCAGCGGCGTACACCTCTGGGGCGCGAATCACTTCTGCCAAGGTGGCTCTGCCCTGGCTATCGGTAAACTGGGAGAGCATACGGTAGGGTTTGTGCAGTAAATATAAGGTGCTCATCGTCTCACAAGCTGTCCCAAGAACTAGAGGTGGAGGATTTGTCGACAATCGCTCATGCGGTTAAAGTGCAGCGCTGGTATAATCTGGCGCAGCTGTTTGAGATGAACCGTTGGCATCGTGATGACCACCGTTTTCATCTGTCGTCATCGTTACCGCAATAACCACCGAGTGACCAGTAGTACCACCGACTGACTAAAGGGGCAGCGCATACAGGATGCTCCACCCGCTTCGCGGCATGGCTAATCGTTGAATGAGCCGCGTAGCTCAGGATTCTTTATAATCACAGCGACCGAAAAAAAAGAGGTTAACGCAAAAATGTCTAAAACGCCGAAGATCATTTATACGCTCACCGATGAAGCTCCTGCGCTCGCTACCTACTCTTTGTTACCCATCATTGATGCCTTTACCGACTCTGCCGGTGTCGAAGTAGAGACCCGCGATATTTCTCTTGCTGCCCGCGTATTGGCACAATTCCCGGATATTCTGAGCGACGAGCAGCGCGTGAGCGATGACTTGGCGGAGCTTGGTCAGCTGGCGAAGACGCCTGAAGCCAATATTATCAAACTACCTAATATCAGCGCCTCTGGCCCGCAGCTAAAAGCAACCATCAAAGAGCTGCAAAGCCAGGGCTACCCGCTGCCTGACTACCCGGAAGAGCCGAAAAACGACGAAGAAGCCTCCGTTAAAGCGCGTTACGACAAAGCCAAGGGCAGTGCGGTAAACCCGGTGCTGCGCGAAGGTAACTCCGACCGCCGCGCGCCGAAGTCGGTCAAGAACTACGCTCGCAAATACCCGCACCGCATGGGTGAGTGGAGCGCTGACTCTAAGTCCCATGTGGCTCATATGAGCGAAGGCGACTTCTACGGCAGCGAACAGTCGGCGGTGATGGAAAAAGCCGGCACGCTGAAGATTGAGCTGCAGCAAAAAGATGGCACCAACGTGGTGCTAAAAGAGGGCCTTGCGGTACAAGCAGGCGAAGTCATTGACGCCGCCAGCATGAGTAGCCGCCGTCTGCGCAGCTTTATTGACAGCCAAATCAGCGATGCCAAAGAGAGCGGCGTGCTGTTCTCGCTGCACTTGAAAGCTACCATGATGAAGGTCTCCGACCCGATCATGTTCGGTATCGTGGTAGAAGAGTTCTATAAAGAGGTGCTGGAGAAGCACGCTGACGTGCTGAAGAGCGCTGGCTTCAATCCGAACAGCGGTATCGGCGACCTTTACAGCGCTATTGAGAAGCTGCCCAGCGACCAGCAAGAGGCGATCAAAGGCGATGTAGAGGCCCTTTATCAAACTCGCCCGGCCATGGCGATGGTGAACTCCCATAAAGGCATCACCAACCTGCATGTGCCCAGCGACGTGATCATCGATGCCTCTATGCCGGCGATGATTCGTGATTCCGGCAAGATGTGGAACGCGAATGACGAGCTGCAAGATGCGAAGGCTGTTATCCCTGACCGCTGCTACGCCACCATTTACCAGGCGGTGATCGAAGACTGCAAGCAGCACGGCGCGTTCGATCCGACCACCATGGGCAGCGTACCTAACGTGGGCCTGATGGCGCAGAAAGCCGAAGAGTACGGCTCTCACGATAAAACCTTCCAAATGCCTGCCGACGGGACTGTCGTGGTCACCGACGATTCAGGCCAAACTGTGTTTAGCCACACGGTAGAAGCAGGCGATATCTGGCGTATGTGCCAGACCAAAGACGCGCCGATTCAAGATTGGGTGAAGCTGGCCGTGACTCGCGCTCGCGATAGCGGTGCCCCGGCACTGTTCTGGCTCGACGCTAACCGTGCCCACGACGCGCAACTGATCAAGAAGGTCGAGACGTACCTGAAAGATCACGACACCGCTGGCCTGGATATCCGAATTCTCGCGCCGGTCGATGCGATGAAGGTTTCTTTGGAGCGTATCCGTAAAGGCGAAGACACCATCTCCGTCACTGGTAACGTGCTGCGCGATTACCTAACCGACCTGTTCCCGATCATGGAGCTGGGCACCAGCGCCAAGATGCTCTCCATCGTACCGCTGATGAACGGTGGTGGCCTGTTTGAAACCGGCGCTGGCGGTTCTGCACCTAAGCACGTTCAGCAGTTCCTGGAAGAGAACCACCTGCGTTGGGATTCGCTGGGTGAGTTCCTGGCCCTGGCGGCGTCGCTTGAGCACCTGGGCAGCACCTTCGGTAACGCCCGCGCGACGCTGTTGGCAAAAGCGCTGGATGAAGCCAATGGCAAATTCCTCGACAGCAACAAGTCGCCATCGCGTAAAGTCGGCGAGCTGGATAACCGTGGCAGCCACTTCTACCTGGCAATGTACTGGGCAGAAGCACTGGCCGCTCAGGACCAGGACGCCGAACTGAAATCCCTGTTTGGCCGTCTGGCCGAGACGCTGCAAGCCAGCGAGAGCACCATCGTCGATGAGCTGAACAGCGTGCAGGGGCAGCCGGTGGATATCCAGGGATACTTCCACCCCAACCGTGAGCTGGCCAGCCAGGCCATGCGCCCGAGCAAGACCCTCAACGACGCGCTGGCCATGGTGTCCAAAGGCTGATTATCCGCTGAGCCGTCGCGCTTTAGCGGCTGATCGATCCCTCGCCCGCCTTGCGGGCGAGGGATTTTTATTCTCTCCTGTGTGATAATTTTTTACCTTTCATGAACCCTTGTTGATGGCAGGCGTCTTATACATAGGTGTACAGTCTGTAGAAGCCTGGACTGTAAAAGCCTCGTCTTTGAATTGATCCAAGGCCCTGACTGTCAGCAGCAAGAAGATGATGCACGTGACTTATGCCTAATACATACCCTCTGGACGTGATCGCGACTCTGCAGGCAGGCATGACGCGTCCAGGCATGCCAGAACACGATGATGACTTAGCGGTGCAGTCGGCCGAGCCCGCGCTGGCACAGCCGCCTTTATATAAAGTGGTGTTGCATAACGACGACTACACCCCCATGGAGTTTGTTGTTGAAGTGCTGCAAGGCTTTTTTAATATGGATAGCGAAAAAGCCGTGCAGGTGATGTTGGCGGTGCACACCCAGGGGAAAGCCACCTGCGGCATTTTTACCCGGGATATTGCTGAAACTAAAAGTTATCAAGTGAATGAGTATGCCCGTGAATGTGAGCACCCGCTAATGAGTGACATCGAAGCTGCTGATTAAGCCTATTTGAAATGAGTAGCGTTGAAAAAAAGTAGCACAGGGGCTTGCAACCACGCCATTTGTACCCGATGTTGAAAGTGCCGGTCGATTAAACTGATCCGACGCAAGCCCTAGGTGTCGATATACCCTAGGTAGTAGCGAAAAGGGGACTGCCATGCTGAGCAAAGAACTTGAACTGACCCTGAACACGGCCTTCACCGTGGCTCGCTCAAAGCGCCACGAATTCATGACCGTAGAGCACCTGCTTCTGGCGCTGCTAGACAATGCCTCTGCGGTGGATGTGCTGAAGGCGTGTGGGGCAAACCTCGACAAGCTGCGGTCCGATCTGCAGGATTTCATTAACTCGACCACACCGCTGATCCCAGAAGGTCAGGGTGACCGTGAAACGCAGCCAACGCTGGGCTTTCAGCGCGTGCTACAACGTGCTGTATTCCATGTTCAATCTTCCGGTAAAAGCGAAGTGACTGGCGCTAATGTGCTGGTCGCTATCTTCTCTGAGCAAGAGAGTCAAGCGGTTTACTTCCTTAAACAACAAAGCGTGGCGCGGGTAGACGCGGTGAACTACATCGCCCACGGAATTTCTAAAGTCTCTGGTCATGGTCCGTCGCCATCACCTTCCTCTCAAGAGAGTGACGACGCAGAAGAGGGGAGCGCTGAAGGCGCTGCTCATCCGTTGACTGGCTACGCCACCAACCTCAATGAGCAGGCACGTCAGGGTAAAATCGACCCTCTGATTGGCCGCGACCATGAGCTTGAGCGCGTTGTGCAAATTCTGGCCCGCCGTCGTAAAAATAACCCACTTCTGGTGGGTGAAGCGGGTGTGGGCAAAACCGCTATTGCCGAAGGCTTAGCCAAGCGCATCGTCGAAGAAGACGTGCCGGAAGTCATTGCCGACGCGGTGGTTTACTCACTGGATATGGGCGCACTGCTGGCAGGCACCAAGTACCGTGGCGATTTCGAAAAGCGCCTCAAGAGTCTGTTAAGCGAGCTGCGTAAACAGCCCAATGCCATCTTGTTCATCGATGAGATTCATACGGTCATTGGCGCGGGCGCTGCCTCGGGCGGCGTGATGGACGCTTCCAATCTGTTGAAACCGCTGCTCTCTTCAGGCGAGCTGCGCTGCATTGGTTCGACCACGTTCCAGGAGTTCCGCGGAATTTTCGAGAAAGACCGCGCCTTGGCACGCCGCTTCCAAAAGGTCGACGTGCTGGCACCGTCCGTTGAGGACACCATCAAGATTCTCAAAGGGCTGCGTTCGCGCTTCGAAGAGCACCACGAACTGAAATACACCGACGGTGCGCTGGAGAGTGCCGCTCGTCTGGCGGATCGCTACATCAACGATCGCTTCCTGCCCGATAAAGCGATCGACGTGATCGACGAAGCGGGTGCGCATCAGCGGATGCTACCCCCTGAGGTACGTGCTACGACGATCGACGTGGAGCAGGTGGAAGCCGTGGTGGCCTCCATTGCGCGCATTCCGCCGAAGAGCGTCTCGAGTTCGGATCGTAAACAGCTCGAGAAGTTGGACCGCGACCTGAAAATGTTGGTGTTTGGTCAAGATGAAGCGATCGATTCACTGTCGGCGGCCATCAAGCTCTCCCGGGCGGGCCTGAAATCTCCCGATAAGCCCGTGGGCAGCTTCCTGTTCGCAGGCCCGACTGGGGTCGGTAAAACGGAAGTAGCCAAGCAACTGGCGCATATCATGGGCATTGAGCTGGTGCGTTTCGATATGTCGGAGTACATGGAGCGTCACACCGTGTCGCGTTTGATCGGTGCGCCTCCAGGCTATGTGGGGTATGACCAGGGTGGGCTACTGACCGAGGCCGTCACCAAACAGCCGCACTGCGTGCTGCTTCTCGACGAAATCGAAAAAGCGCATCCAGAAGTTTTCAATCTGCTGTTGCAGGTCATGGATCACGGTCGTTTGACGGATAACAACGGCCGCGAGGCAGACTTCCGCCATGTGATTTTGATCATGACCTCGAACGCTGGGGCGGAGCAGGCATCGCGTCGCTCTATCGGTTTCCAGAGCCAGGATCACTCGACGGATGCGATGGAAGTGATTCGTCGGACCTTCTCGCCGGAATTCCGTAACCGCCTGGACGGCATCATTCAATTCCATGCGCTGCCCACGACGGTGGTGCGCAACGTGGTCGACAAGTTCTTGATCGAGCTTCAAGCGCAACTAGACGAGAAGCGCGTGCAGCTGGATGTAGACGACGTCGCCCGGGATTGGCTAGCAGAGAAAGGCTACGACCCGGATATGGGGGCAAGGCCGATGGCTCGCTTGATCCAAGAGAAGCTCAAGAAGCCACTCGCAGAGATGATTCTGTTTGGAGAGCTGGCCGAGCACGGTGGTATCGTCCATGTTAGCCTGGAGGAGGGAGAGCTTCATCTTTCGACAGAGTCGGAAATGGCAGATGCGCCCTGAAAAGGGCGCTAAGATGACCGACAAGCAGTAATGCATACTCGCTAGCACGCACAGCGCCCTGTCTTCGACGGGGCGTTGTCGTTTCCAGGGAGCGGCGCCGTCGTTACGCGGTGCTACTAATAGCCGTGGGACGCGATCTGTGAGCAGACGTTGCTTGAGGGCACACTCAAGGCTTAGCGCGAGCGATAAACGATACGGCCTTTGGACAGGTCGTAGGGCGTTAGTTCTACCTTGACCTTGTCGCCAGTCAGAATGCGGATATAGTTTTTACGCATTTTGCCAGAGATGTGAGCGGTCACAACGTGACCGTTTTCCAGCTCAACCCGGAACATGGTGTTGGGAAGGGTATCAACAATAACGCCTTCCATTTCAATATGATCTTCGCGTGCCATATAGGCAGATCCTCACTTATTTTACATCGTGGTTGGTCGAATGATTGTTTCAATAAGCGTTGGCACAAACCTGCTCGCCTAAGAAACAGCGCTATATTGTGCCGTAAGCCCGCCGTCAAGGCAAAAAAGCTGACCAGTTTAACGAATTATAGGTCGCCAGTGCCGCCCATCCAGCAGTTCAATCGGTGAAAAAGCTTGCTTGTAGCGCATCTTACGACACTCTTCAATCCAGTAGCCAAGATAAAGATGAGGCAGCTGTTTTTCTTGGCAGAGCGCAATCAACTTTAAAATGGCAAAGGTGCCGAGTGAGCGCTTATCCAGCGCTTCATCGACTTTAAAAAAACGTGTAAATAGCTGACAGACCGTGCTCTAGCTGGTCAAACGCTGCCACGGCCACCAGCTCACCTTCTAGGTACATCTCCATGAGGTGCGCATAGGGTTCTTCAAGCGTCAGAAAGGTACGGTACTGCTCGCGGCTGGGTGGATACATGTCGCCGTCTGCATGGCGTTGGCGAATGTAGTCAGCATATAGAGCGTAGTGGTTGGCATCGAAGCGCGCGGCGATGACGCGGGTCTCAATATCGTGATTGCGTTGCCAAACTTTTCGCTGAGTACGGTTGGCGCTAAATTCGTCCACCGGGATGCGGACTGAGCGGCAGGCATTGCAACCTTCGCAGTGAGGGCGGTATAAGTGGCGCCCGCTGCGTCGAAAGCCAAGCAGAGACAGCGAGTCGTACACCCCAGGCACCGGCGACTCCTGAGGATCCAGAAACAGTGTTGTTGCCTCTTTGCCAGGAAGATAGCTGCAGGCATGAGGAACGGTTAGGAAGAAGCGCAAATCCCGCACAGGGCGGCGAGGAGCGTTACTACTCACGGCTTGCCTCCTTGGTGAAAAACGGCGCGGTCACTCTGCTTCAGCGCCTGAGGGTATCGCCGCCAGCCATGGTGAGGCAGGCACGGATGGCGTCTGATGGGCAGGTGGTAAGCGAAAAGCCTTTTCTGGCAACCATTGTTCAAGGTAGTTGATGAACGTGCTACGGGCGACTGTTGTCGCACCCAGGCTGGCTAAATGCGGCGTGTGCATTTGGCAGTCGATGAGTTCACCACCATGGCGTTGCATGGCGCCTGCCAAGTAGGCCAGCGCAATTTTGGAAGCATCGGGTTGACGTGAAAACATCGACTCACCAAAGAACACTGGCCCCATGGCCAGCCCATACAGCCCGCCGACCAGCTCGCCGTCACGGTGTACCTCAATGCTGTGGGCGATGCCAAGTTCGTGAAGGCGCTGATAGGCGCGACGCATATCCGGGTTAATCCAAGTGCCCGGTTCATTTTTACGGGGAGCAGCACATGCCTCAACGACCTGGATGAACTGTTGATCTAGTGTCACGCTAAAGCCACCATGTCGCAGCCGTTTAGCTAGACTGCGGCGTCGTTTAAACTGAGCAGGCAGCAGTATCATGCGCGGGTCAGGGCTCCACCATAAAATGGGGTCCTTGTCGCTATACCAAGGAAATATCCCTTTCCGGTAAGCGTCTACCAGCCAGGCTGGTGTAAGCTCTCCACCGGCGGCTAGGAGGCCGTTGGGAGACTCTAATGCCTGTTCGGTAGATGGAAATGAAGGGTGTGGCGATGAGAGCCAAGGTAGCATCGCTTGCTCCTGTTGCTGATAGCTTCTATAGAAGCGCTGTGACGGCGGAAGGATGCTCGGTATGATGCAAACTCGCAAGTGGATTAAAGACACCGTGTGGTGTAAAGGGAGAATCGCTTGAAAGTAAATAAGGCGGTAGACAAGCGAACGCAGCGACAGTCGCGTCAGTCACCATCTAGTTCTAATTCATCGACGCGGGTGAATGCCGCAAAGGATAAGGCGCGCCGGTTTGGCTTGCGCCTGCAAGGATCCGCCCGTGAAGGGGTGGTGGTTGTGATGCTGGCGCTCTGCGTCTTTTTGCTATTGGCGCTGTTTAGCTACCATCCAGCCGACCCCGGCTGGTCGTACCAAGGGCCTGAAACCGATGTGCGTAACTGGATGGGCCCGGTTGGTGCATGGCTGGCCGACGTGCTCTATTCACTGCTCGGGGCTAGTGCCCTGTGGTGGCCGGGAATGTTTGGTTACGCCGCTTGGTGGCTGATGCGCTCACGCCAGGTGCGCTTTGAGTTAGACCCCGTCGCTATTGCCGTGCGCGCAGGCGGTTTGGTGTTGCTAATGTTCGGTACGACCATGCTGGGCGCACTGCACTTTTATCATCCAGATAGCATTCTGCCCTATGCCTCAGGCGGTATTTTAGGCGAAGGGCTCGTCGGTACGCTGAAACCGTTGGTGAGTAGCGGTGGTGTCGGCTTGATTGCCGCCGCGCTAATTCTGATTGGCTTCCCGTTGTTCAGCGGCATGTCGTGGTTACAGGTGGCCGATGAAGTTGGACGCAAGCTGTGCCGTATCGGCGGATGGTTTAGCGCTCGCCGTGCTAAAGGTCGTGAAAAGCGTGCTGAGCGCGCTGCCGTGCGTGCGGCTGCTAAAGCGGCGTCTAAAAAAGTGAAGCAGCGCTCCTGGGCAGAGCCTAGCGATACCAGTGCGGACGCGGTAGATGAGAAAGAAGAGACTCCAGCCGTCAATGCTGTACCTCGCGCCAGTGAATCGCCTGCGCCGCAGGAGCGCCCTGCCGTTAGTGAGCGTTCACCATCAAGTCGTCGCGAGCGGCGTGAGCCAAGCTTCTCAGCACCTGCAGAAGAGACGCAAGAAGAGACATCTGCTGCGGATACCTCCATTCCTTGGGAGGCAGCCACTGTACTGAGCGAACGCCATGGAGCGAAGCCGCAAAGCACCTCAGAGCCTCGGACGGCCGCGCCAGAAGCGACTCCGCCAGCGCCTGCCAAGACGCAGGAGCCAGAAGCGCCCAGTGAACCACTAATGTCGTTATCCGCTAAAGAACCGGAGCCAACGCAACAGCCTGAGTCTGCAGTTGAAAAAGTTCCAGCGCCTAAGCCTGAAACACCTGCGCCAACTGAAACACCCGAGCCGGTACCTACCCATGAATTGGGTAGCAATAAACCGCTGCGGGTTGAAGATGAGCAGGAGCGTGAGCTCTATGCAGCTTCTGTACCGCTGCGTGCAACGCGCGATGAGTGGGAACCGGAAGCTACTGAGCCATCAGCATCCACCGCGTTTACGAGCCGCCCAGAGCCGGAGTCAGAGCACCCCGAACCAGTCACGCTGCGCAGTGAAGACAGCCAGCCAGCCTACCAAGCTCCCTCCATAGCGGCTGAACCGCGCCGGGAGCGAGTGCCGGAAGTAGTGCCAGAGCCAGTGTGGGATGACGAAGATGACGATGAGTTATCCGTCAGGCCTGTCGCATCTACTACTGCCAGCTCGCGCCATGAGCCAACCTTCTCTACCGAGCAAGTTGAGGAGGAAGCGGATAACGGCCCCACGCTGTGGACGGTGGAGCATCTGCAGAGCCAGCGCCCAGCGTTTGAAACGCTTCCAGAGCCCGAGGGCGAGGTGCCCAGCCTACAGCTGCTCACACCGCCGGAGCCGCATCAGCCGAACTACACGGATGAGCAGCTGGCCGATATGGCGGAACTCCTGGAAGTCAGGTTACGTGAATACGGTGTAAAAGCTGAAGTGGTCGATACGTGGCCGGGGCCGGTCATTACACGTTTCGAGATCAAGCCTGCTGCCGGGGTGAAGGTTTCCAAAATCAGCAATTTGGCGAAAGACCTTGCTCGTTCGCTGATGGTGAAAAGCGTTCGCGTAGTAGAGGTCATTCCCGGTCGGCCAACGGTGGGGATCGAAATTCCTAACCCGCACCGCGCGATGATTCGCCTGCGTGAAGTGATCGACTCTGACCGCTATCAGCAGGAGAGCTCACCGCTAACGATGGCGCTGGGCCAAGATATTGGCGGTGGGCCGGTGGTCGCGAACCTAGGCAAAATGCCCCACCTGCTGGTGGCCGGTACGACCGGTTCGGGTAAATCGGTGGGGGTCAACGCGATGCTGATCTCCATGCTGCTCAAGGCTAAACCCGATGAGCTCAAGCTGATCATGGTCGACCCCAAGATGCTGGAGCTATCGGTGTATGACGGTATTCCGCACCTGCTGGCGCCGGTGGTCACCGATATGAAAGAGGCGGCCAACAGCCTGCGCTGGTGCGTGGCGGAAATGGAGCGTCGCTATAAGCTGATGGCGGCGATGGGCGTACGTAATATTGCCGGCTTTAACGCCCGCCTAGACGAAGCCGAGCGTGCCGGCGCCCAGGTGGCCGACCCATTATGGGAGCCGCAGCCCTGGGAGATGCACCAAACGCCGCCGGTGCTGGAGAAGCTGCCCTACATCGTGGTGGTCATCGATGAGTTTGCCGATATGTTTATGATCGTCGGCAAAAAGGTTGAAGAGCTAATCGCACGTCTGGCACAAAAAGCGCGGGCTGCCGGTATTCACCTGATTCTTGCCACCCAGCGTCCATCGGTGGATGTGGTGACTGGTTTGATCAAGGCGAACATTCCTTCGCGAATGGCCTTCCAGGTCTCCTCGCGAATCGATTCGCGTACCATTCTGGATCAAGGTGGGGCAGAGAGCCTGCTGGGACATGGGGATATGCTCTACCTGCCCGCCGGTTCCGGGCCGCCTAATCGGGTTCACGGTGCCTTCGTGGACGACGATGAAGTCCATCGGGTGGTCGATGATTGGAAGCGTCGCGGCGAGCCTGAGTACATTGAGGAGATTCTTTCCGGCGGTGTTTCTGCGGATGCACTAACTGGGCTTGAAGCGGAAGGGATTGATGGCGACGATGCCGAGCAGGATGCGCTTTACGATGAAGCGGTGCAGTTTGTAACCGAGACCCGTAAGGCCTCGATTTCTGCCGTGCAGCGGCGATTTAAAATTGGCTATAACCGAGCGGCACGCTTAGTTGAAGCCATGGAGGGCGCAGGCGTTGTCTCCTCTATGGGCACCAACGGCGCTCGCGAAGTGCTGGCACCGCCGCCGGTTGGTCACTAAGCGTGGCCTCACCAATCATGCAATAAGCGTGAAAGTCGCGCCGCAGGCGAAACCCTGCGGCGCTTTTTACGTCTGAGAGGCATACGGAACGTCTTATCGCTCCTTGCCTCGTCCGCTATTCGGCAATGAATGCCTAGGGAGAAAGAACATGCGCGAACCCTCTAACCGTCGCTCACCTGCGTTGGTACTTGCCGCCAGTGCGCTCGGGTTAACCTTTGCTGCACCGATGACAGCGTGGGCCAATGAGGCCGCAGAGCGGCTTACCGAGCGCCTGGATCCTCTGGAAAACTACCACGCGACTTTTGAACAGCAGATTCTGGATGGTGGCGGTGAGCGTCTTCAGAGTGCCCGTGGGGAAATGTGGTTATCGCGCCCGGGTATGCTGCGTTGGGAAGTTGAAGCTCCGTACTCGCAAACCGTGGTCTCTGATGGTGAAGATGTCTACCTTTACGATCCAGATCTTGAGCAAGTGACCGTGCAAGCGATGGATGACCGTGTTACCCACACGCCCGCGCTATTGCTGTCAGGTAGCGCCGATGAGCTAACCGCCAGCTACGATGTGTTTTACGAGCAGCAGGACGGCGATGACGTGTTTACGCTGATTCCTACGCTGGCAGACACGCTATTTGAAGAGCTGAGCATGGTCTTTGAAGGTCAGATCCTGACCGAGCTGTGGATGATGGACAGCACTGGCCAGCGCACCGCCATCACCTTCAGCGACATTACTCGCAATGGCAGCATTGATCGTGGTCTATTTGATTTCCAGATTCCTGAAGGCACCGACGTTATCCGCGAAGAGCTTTAAATCTCTGGCGGTTACTTCACCGTGTTAACGCAGTTTATCAGGCACTTTTAGGGTGCCTGATCTGCTTCCTGATCCCGCTGCTCCCGCCACGCCATGATTTCCCCAAACCGCTTCTCCTGGCCAAACGGACTCGGCTCGTAAAAGCGTGTTTTCGGCACGCCTTCCGGCCAACAGTCGTGAGTGCTGCCCGCTGGATAGCCATCCGCTTCGTTATGAGCATATCGGTAGCCCTCGCCATGGCCTAGCTGCTCCATCAGTTTGGTAGGTGCGTTGCGTAGGTAGGTGGGTACTTCCACCTGGGGCTGCTGCTGGACAAACTGCTGGGCGCTTTTCCAGGCCCGGTCAATGCGGTTACTTTTAGGTGCCACTGCCAGATGAATCGCTGCATGGGCAATCGCCCGTTGGCCCTCATAATCGCCCAGGCGCAAATAGGCATCCCAGGCGGCGATGACGAGCGGCAGGGCGCGCGGGTCGGCATTGCCTACGTCTTCCGAGGCAATGGCGGTTAAGCGCCGCACGATATCCAATGGGTCGCCGCCGCCCTGGATAAAGCGCGCCATGTACAAAAGTGCGGCATCAGGGCGCGACGATCGGATCGATTTATGGATGGCGGATAGCAGGTCATAGTAAGCATCGCCTTGCTTATCAAACGCGCTGGACTGATGGCCGACTACATCCGCCAGTACCGCTTTGCGTAGCACCTCGCGACCATCTTGCTGTTCGGTAAAATCACAAGCCGTTTCCAGTAGCCCTAAGGCTCTCCGGGCATCCCCCGCGCTAGCATGGGCGAGGGCTTCCAGTACGCCAGGCTCTATGTCAATTGGTCGCTTGCCCAGGCCGCGCTGGTCATGTGCCAATGCTTGCTGCATCACCTGAATAAGCTCTTGCTGGGTTAGTGGCTTTAGCACATAAACACGCGCGCGTGAGAGCAGCGCTGAGTTCACCTCGAAGGAGGGATTTTCAGTGGTGGCGCCAATCAGCGTTAACAGGCCGGACTCCACATGAGGCAGCAGGGCGTCCTGTTGGCTCTTGTTCAAACGGTGAATCTCATCTAAAAAGAGAAGCGTGGGCGAGGAGCGCTGGCGAGCGCGCTCTACCACCGCACGAATCTCTTTTACGCCAGCCATCACCGCACTTAGGTGCTCAAGATGCGCTTCAGACGCACGTGCTAACAGCTCTGCCAGGGTGGTCTTGCCTACGCCCGGTGGCCCCCACAAGATCATAGAGCGCACTACGCCCGACTCCGCCATGCGGCGCAGCGGTTTGTCCGGCCCCACAAGCGCCTGCTGGCCAATGTAGTCATCAAGCGTCAAAGGGCGCATGCGAAAGGCAAGCGGAGCGTCTTCACCTGGAGTGGCTTCAAAAAGATCCATATAAACTTCCGTTGTAAATCGAGGCGTTGAACAATTAACGCTTAATAAGTGTCTGTGGTAAATAGGGTAACGTCAGACTACCTTGTGGCATAACAATAAGAAGCGCCCGCCAGCGTTCGTAATCTTAGAGGCGCAAGGCAGGGATTAACGCTAGTGTAGTAGAACCCAGCTCATGATCGCGTGCCTAATGCTCCGTAGGGAGAGCGGCAGGCATGACACTTACGAAGGAGACGGCACGATGTTAAACCAACTGCGTCTAGATCATGCCAACATGGCGCGAATGCTCCATGTGCTGCAGCTAAAGCATAAAACCTTGGCCAACGGCGAGCGGCCCGACTTTCAACTGATGCGTGAGGTGGTCGATTACATTTTGTCCTACATGGACGGTTTTGCTACGCCCCTTGAGCGCATCTGCGTTGAACGGCTCAAAACCCAGGCTCCAGAGCACCTCCCGCTGATGGAGCAAATGACTAACGACTATCGCGAGCTAAAGCCGCGCTTAATGCGTCTGTCCCAAGATATCGATATGATCCTGATGGATAACATCCTGCCCATGGATCGCTTTGCCGAAGATCTCAAAGCGTACCTGGAAGCCCACCGCGGCTATCTGCGTCACGAGCGCGAGGGGCTTTTCCCACTGATCGATAAGCACTTCAGCGAAGAGGATATGGAGGAGCTACGTCAGGCCCTGCCCGAAGGGGCCGAAAAAGAGCTGGAGCGTCTGCAACTCGCCTACCCAGAGCTTTACGCTGAACTATGCGGTGCGGAAGTTCCAGCACTGTAACTCCTGTCAAATGTGAATCCTTCAGAGCCGAACGGGGCGTGTTAAACTGGCGCCCCGTTTTTATTGGGCGGCTGAAAAGTTGAGTCATTGCGTGGTGGCCGTTGCCAGTAGCGCCACTATTAATGGGGTGGGTTTCTACATAGCGGACTGTGCAGGTGAAGGGTGATGTCAGGGCCTATACTGATTTTTGATTCCGGCGTGGGCGGGCTTTCCGTTGCCCGTGCGCTGCGCCAGCACTATCCATCGGCTGCCCTGTGCTACGCCTGCGACAACGCTTGGCTACCTTACGGCCTGCGCGACGATGCGACCCTCGCTAAGCGGATTGTGATGGTTTGCCAGGCGGCAGTCCAAGCGTGCCAAGCCAGCGTGCTGGTGGTTGCCTGTAATACTGCCAGCACCCTTGCCCTAGAAGGGCTGCGCCAAACGCTCTCAATTCCTGTCATTGGTACCGTGCCCGCGATTAAACCGGCAGCGCTGATGAGCACATCGCGCCATATTGGCTTGTTGGCGACGACGGCTACGGTGAATCGCCCCTATACCCAGGGGCTAATCGACAGCTTTGCCAGTGACTGCGTGGTGACCAAAATAGCGGCAGATGCCCTGGTTACCGAAGCTGAAGCGTGGCTAGCCGGAACGCCGCTCAACGCACCGCGCATTCAGCAAGCGCTAGCGCCGCTATGGCAAGCCACCCTAGAGAGCCCCGCGCTAGATACTGTCGTGCTTGGCTGCACCCACTTTCCGTTGCTGCAACCACTATTAGTCACGCTGGCACCAGCGCCTATCACATGGGTAGACTCCGGTGATGCCATTGCCCGCCGGGTGGGGCAAGTGGCCACTACCCTAGTGAGCAGTGCACACGATGGCCGTTGCTTCACCACGGCGCCTGCTCAGGCGCTTACCGATGGCTTCGCCCGCTACGGCTTTCATGAACCACGGCCGCTCGTACTGCACGGCGCCCGCTAGGCGGCGGTGAATAAACGTCTTTTTTCCTATTTTAATATTGAGTGATGAGGAGCCACCTTGGCGATCCCTACAGTAGATCCAGCACGCTACGACGAACAGCTGGCTGAGAAGCAAGCCTATGTGGAAAGCACCTTTGCCGCGTTCGATACGCCTGCCCTGGAGGTGTACCCTTCGCCACCCAGCCATTATCGCCAGCGTTGCGAGTTTCGCATTTGGCATGAAGAGGACGATCTCTTTTACGCTATGTTCGAGGTCGACCCGGAAAACCCCAAAAACAAACGAGTGGTTCGGTTAGATCAGTTTCCGGTGGCCAGCGCCCATATCAATGAGCTAATGCCTAAGCTGCGCGACGCCTTTCTCGCCAGCGACGAGTTGCGCCGTCGTCTATTCCAGGTGGAGTTTTTAACCACGCTCTCGGGGCAAGCGCTGGTCACGTTGATCTACCATCGCCCGCTGGGCGATGCCTGGGAAGCCGAAGCCCGTGCTCTGGAAAAAGCCCTAGATATCATGATCATAGGCCGTTCGCGTAAGCAGCGTCTGGTACTGACCCAGGATCACGTATGGGAGCGGCTCACGGTGGATGGCCGCACGCTGCACTACCAGCAGGTAGAAAATAGCTTTACCCAGCCCAACGCGCATATTTGCCAAACCATGCTGAGCTGGGCTAAAGAAGCCACGCAAGGCCGCCAAACAGAAGATCTGGTGGAGCTGTATTGCGGCAACGGCAACTTCACCATTGCGCTGGCTGAGAACTTCCGCCGCGTGCTGGCCACCGAGATTTCGCGCACCTCTGTCGCTAGCGCCAACGTCAACCTTGAAGCCAATGGCGTGACCAATGCCCACGTGGCCCGCATGTCGGCGGAAGAGTTTGCACTGGCACTGAAAGGGGAAAAAGAGGGCCGCCGCGTGGCCGAGATGGCGCTGGACGAGTATGACTTTTCAACCGTGTTAGTCGACCCGCCCAGGGCCGGGCTAGATGAGCAAAGCTGCCAACAAATCAGCGAATACGCTCAAATCGTCTATATTTCATGCAACCCGGCCACGCTTGCCGAAAACTTAACGCTACTGACTAAGACCCACGATATTGAGCGTTTTGCGCTATTTGACCAGTTCCCGTTTACCCACCACTGTGAGTGTGGTGTGTTGCTGACCCGTCGGCAGCCACAAGTGGACTCACAAAGCTGATACGCTGAACTTGTCAATAGTGCTTATGATGCACAAGCGGCATACTCCATGAATAACCTGTCAGATGGTTAGGGTGGCGATCCTGGGTAGCGTAAGCTAACAGGTAGAGTGGCCTAAAGGCCTATTGTCCTTCGTTTTTTTGGCCTATGTAGTGGCCCCAGGCAGTCGAGGTGATGGATGCATTACGTTGCGATTGAAGAGAGTCGGCAGGATCTTTTAAAGCAGCTAAAAGAGCGATTGGAAGCGCGACTGGAGCCAGCAAGGGCGGCCGCCATCGAAGCCTTTGCACGCCACTTTTACGCCACGGTACCGGTGGAAGACCTGGTAGACCGTCGGTTGGATGACCTTTACGGCGCGACGCTCTCCATCTGGCAGTTTTTACAGCACCATGACCCGCAAAGCCCCAAAGTGCGTATTTTTAACCCGGACTTTGAAGAGCATGGTTGGCAGTCGACCCACACCTTTGTGGCGGTGCTCCATGAAGACATGCCGTTTTTGGTCGACTCCGTGCGCATCGAACTCAACCGTCGCGGCCTAACGGTACACGCCATTCAAAACGCCGTGTTCGCCGTGGCCCGTGATAGCCAGCATCAGCTGAAGGCGCTCACCTCTCCCAAAGATGAGAATGCACCGGACGCCCGTGAATCGCTGATTGTGATCGAAGTCGATCGCCACACCGACGCTGAGTTCCTGGCAAAAATTGAGCGCAATCTGCATGAAGTGCTGCGCGATGTGCGTACCGCCGTGAGCGATTTTGATGCCATGTGCGGTCAGATTACTTCCGCCATTCAAGAGCTGGAAAAGAACTGCCCACCGCAAATTGACCCGGATGACCACGAAGAAGCCATTGCCTTCCTAGAGTGGCTGTTGAAGGATAACTTCACCTTCCTTGGCTATGACGAGTACCTGCTGGACGGTAACGAGCTGCAGCGCGATCCTAACAGCGTGCTGGGCGTATTCCGCCTAGATCAGCCGCGCTACCGTGAGCGTATCCGTACCGAAGAGGGCATCGGCGAGCACGACGACTACGTGCTGGTGCCGCAACTGCTCTCGTTCGCCAAAAGCGCGCACCACTCCCGCGTGCATCGCCCCACTTATCCAGACTACATCACCGTCGACCGCTACGACGATGACGGCAATGTGATCGGCGAGCGTCGTTTCTTTGGCTTGTTCACCGCCACGGTATACAACGAGTCGCCGCGCAATATTCCGTTGCTGCGCCGCAAGCTCAAGGCCGTGATGGATATCGCTGGCTTCAATCCCCAGGGCCACAACGGCAAGCAGCTGCTGCAGGTGTTGGAAGTCTACCCCCGCGATGATCTGTTCCAGATCAGCACGGAATCCCTGGCCAGCACCGCGTTGGGTATTCTCAATATTCGTGAGCGCCGCCAGGTGCGCCTGTTTATCCGCGCCGATGTTAGCGGTAAGTTCTACTCTTGCCTGGTGTTTGTACCACGGGACGTGTTCTCTACCGACCTGCGCCAGCGCATTCAGGGCATGCTGTGTGATGAGTTGGATGCCCACTTTGGCGACTTCAATACCTACTTATCCGAGTCGGTGCTGGCGCGTATCCAGCTTATTCTACGTTTTAACGGCGACGCCCCCAGCCAGTACGACCTGAAGCGTTTGGAGAGCAAAGTCGCCCGCTTGGCGCGCAGCTGGCGCGACGAGCTGCAGGAAGCCATGGTCGAAGGTTTTGGTGAAGAGCGTGCTAACCATCTGATCGATCAGTTCCACGATGCGTTCTCCGCTAGTTACCGGGAAGACTTCAATGCCCGCACGGCGGTATTTGACGTTCACCACCTGTTAACCTTGGATAGTGGCCATGACCTGTCGCTATCGCTCTACCGCCCGCTGGAAGAGCAGGCGGGCGGCATGAACCTGAAACTGTTCCACCGCGAATCGCAAATTCCGCTCTCTGATGTGTTGCCGATGATGGAAAATCTCGGCCTGCGCGTGATTGGCGAGCGCCCCTACGATATCAATGCGCCGCAGCAGCGCTATTGGATTCACGACTTTGAGCTGGAGCATAGCCGCGAAGGCGTCAACCTGAGCGAAATGCGCGACACCTTCAGCGAAGCGTTCAAGCGCATTTGGGCAGGCGAGGCCGATAATGACGCCTTTAACCGTCTGATTATCAGTGCTGGCCTGGACTGGCGTGAAGTGGCTATGTTGCGCGGCTATGCCCGCTATTTGAAACAGATCCGCTTCGGCATGTCCCAGGACTACATCGCTGCAACGCTGGCCAACTATCCGGCCATCACCCAAACCCTGGTTGAGCTGTTCCGCTTACGTTTCGACCCGGCCCAACAGCCCAGTAACCTAGACGACTGCTTAGCACGCCTTAACGAGCACCTGGAAGGCGTTGCCAGCCTCAATGACGACCAGCTGCTGCGCCGTTTCATGGAGCTGATCCAGGCCACGCTGCGCACCAACTATTACCAGAAAACTGGCGATGGCCGCTTCAAGGATTACATTGCCTACAAGCTTGAACCGTCGAAAGTAACGGGTATGCCCAAGCCGCGTCCGGCCTACGAGATTTTCGTCTGCTCGCCGCGTGTCGAAGGCGTTCACCTGCGCGGTGGCAAAGTGGCGCGTGGCGGCCTGCGCTGGTCGGACCGTCTTGAAGATTTCCGTACCGAAGTGCTGGGCCTCGTTAAAGCGCAGCAGGTGAAAAACGCGGTAATCGTGCCCGTTGGTGCGAAAGGCGGCTTTGTGTGCAAACGCATGCCGGAAAACGCCGACCGCGAAACCCAGCAGAAAGAAGGCATCGCGTGCTACCAAATCTTCATTCGCGCGCTGCTGGATGTCACCGATAATCTCGTGGGTGGCGAGGTGGTACCGCCGCAAAACGTGGTGCGTCACGATGAAGATGACACCTACTTAGTGGTTGCCGCAGATAAAGGCACCGCTACTTTCTCGGACATCGCCAACGCAATTTCCATTGAGTATGGCCACTGGCTGGGGGATGCGTTCGCCTCTGGTGGCGCCAATGGCTACGACCACAAGAAAATGGGGATCACCGCACGGGGCGCCTGGGAGTCGGTCAAGCGCCACTTCCGCAACCTGGGCGTCAATACCCAGCAGGACCTGTTTACCGTGGTGGGTATCGGTGACATGGCCGGGGACGTGTTCGGTAACGGTATGCTCCTTTCCGATAAGATCCAATTGGTGGGCGCCTTCAACCACCTGCACATCTTCGTCGACCCGAACCCGGATGCCGCAGCGGCCTTTGCCGAGCGCAAGCGCCTGTTCAATCTGCCGCGCTCCAGCTGGGAAGATTACAGCAGCGAACTGATCTCCCAGGGGGGTGGGGTGTTCAGCCGCAGCGCCAAGTCGATCACCATCACGCCGGAAATGCAGCAGGTGTTTGGTATCGAAGAAACGCGCTTGTCTCCTAACGATCTGATTCGCGCCATGCTCAAGGCGAAGGTGGATCTGATTTGGAACGGCGGTATCGGCACCTATGTGAAAAGCTCAGAAGAGACCGATGCGGACGTGGGTGATAAAGCCAACGACGCGCTGCGCATCAACGGTAAAGAGCTGAACTGCCGTGTGGTCGGCGAGGGCGGTAACCTGGGCCTGACCCAGCGTGGCCGGATGGAAGCTGCCGCCAACGGCGTGCGAGTCTACACCGACTTTATCGACAACGCGGGCGGCGTGAACTGCTCCGACCACGAGGTCAATATCAAAATCTTGATCGATGAAGTGGTCAAGCGTGGCGATATGACCGATAAGCAGCGTAACCAGCTGCTGGCCGATATGACCGAAGAAGTCGCCGATCTGGTGATTCTGGATAACTACCGCCAGACCCAGGCGCTGGATCTGTCGGAAATTCTCTCCCATCAGGGTATGGGGCCGTATCGTCGCTTTATCAGCGAGCTGGAGTCCGCCGGTCAAATAGACCGCGAGCTTGAATTCCTGCCTGCCGATGACGTTCTGAAAGAGCGTGCCAGCAACAACCAGGGCATGCGCCTGCCGGAGCTGTCGGTACTAATCTCCTACGCCAAGAGCACCCTGAAGGGCGACTTGATCAACTCTGACGTGCCGGACGATCTCTATATTCACCGTCATCTGGAGCGCTTGTTCCCCGCCGTGCTCACCGAACGCTATCAAGCCGAGATGTACGACCACCGCCTGAAGCGGGAAATCGTGGCAACGCAGGTGGCTAACGACCTCGTTGATCACATGGGCATTGTGTTCGTACGCCGCTTGATGGATTCGACCGGTGCTGGCCGAGCCGACATTGCCCGCGCCTACGTCGTCGCCCGGGATGCCTTCAACCTGACCGATTTGTGGGCACAGATTGAAGCACTGGATAACCAAGTGCCCAGCTGTGTGCAGTACTCCATGATGCTGGACCTGATGCGCATGATTCGCCGTGCAACACGCTGGTTCCTGCGTCAGCACCTGGGGCTTTCGACCCAGGACACCATTGAGTACTTCGGTCCGCGCTTAGCGCAGCTGCAGGAGAGCATTGGCGAGTTGCTGAGCGGTGAAGAGCAGGCCGCATGGCGCAAGCGCTGCGACGAGCTGCAAGCCGCTGGTGTGCCAGAAGCATTGGCTGCTACCGTGGCAGCGGCACCGAGCCTCTACGCTGGCCTGGGCATTATTCAAGCGGCCCGCATCACCAACGAGAAACCCCAGCGGGTAGCCGAGGTGTTCTATGAAATCGGCAGCCGCCTGGAGCTACCCTGGATGATTCAGCAGGTCACGCACCTTGAAGTGCGCGACTCCTGGCAGGCTCAGGCGCGGGAAACCTTCCGCGATGATATCGACCGCCAGCAGCTAGCGCTGACGACAAGCGTCTTGAAGCTGGAGGCGGGCAGCCGCGACACCCAGGAGCGGGTGGCCCAGTGGTTGGAGCAGCACGCCGAGCTACACCGCCGCTGGTGCCGCTTGATCGACGAAGTGCGTGGCGGAAGCGAAGGCGGATTCGCGCTGTTTGCCGTCGCGGTTCGTGAGTTGGTGGATTTAGCGGAGAGCGATAGCAAAGCATAAGCCCTTACGGGTTCTATGAGAAAAGCTACGTTCTAACGAAAAGCCGCGCTCTGGGAGACCAGGACGCGGCTTTTTTCATTCTGCGAAGAGGGGGCGATGTGCGTTATACTGCGCCCGCCCCGCACTTCGCCCACCGCTCAGGAGAGTCTTGCTGATGTACCCAATTGCCCGCTCGCTGCTATTCCGCCTGGACCCCGAAACTACCCATAGCATGGCGCTGAACGCGCTTGACGCGCTGCATAAGGTGGGCGGTATTAAGCGTGTGTATGGCGAGCCGGTGAGTGATCCTGTCGAACTCATGGGGCTGCGCTTTCCTAACCGGGTCGGGCTTGCCGCCGGGCTGGACAAAAACGCCGACCACCTCGATGCGCTGGGAGAACTGGGGTTTGGCTTTGTAGAAGTGGGCACCGTGACCCCTAAAGCACAGCCGGGTAACCCCAAACCGCGTCTGTTTCGGCTAGCTGGGCATGAGGCGATCATCAACCGCTTTGGTTTCAACAACAAAGGGGTAGAGCACCTTGTTGCCCAGGTTAAAAAGCGTCACTACAACGGTATTGTGGGCATTAATATCGGCAAAAACCTGAGTACCTCTGTAGAGCACGCCCTGAATGATTATCTGGCCTGCCTCAACGCGGTACACGGCGTGGCGGACTACATTGCGGTGAATATCTCCTCACCGAATACGCCAGGGCTGCGTACGCTGCAGTTTGGCGAACAGTTAGATGCTCTTTTGGGACCCATTCGCGCTAAAAGCCGCGAGCTGGATGCCCAAGCAGGCCGCAACGTGCCGTTGCTGGTGAAAATTGCCCCGGACATGAGCGAAGAGGAAGTGGCATTAGTGGCAGGCAGCATTGCCCGTAATGAGCTAGATGGCGTGATTGCCACCAATACCACCGTTTCCCGGGACGCGGTCAGTGATGACCCCCAGGCTCAAGAAGCGGGTGGGCTTTCTGGCAAGCCGGTGTTTGAGGCGTCCAACACGGTGATTCGTCTGCTGCGCGCCCATCTCCCCACGCTGCCAATTATTGGGGTGGGCGGTATTGATAGCGGTGAAGCGGCAAAGGCGAAAATGGCCGCTGGTGCGGACTTAGTACAGCTCTATTCAGGCTTGATTTACCAAGGCCCAGCGCTGGTACAGCAGTGTGCGAAAGCGCTCAAACAGGGTGAATGAAGCGGCTACCGCTGGGGCATTAAAAAGCCCGCTTGGCAGCGGGCTCCGTTCTCCAAATGTATGTATAAAAGGTAAATAAACTAGGTCATAACCATGGGGTTTTTATGAATACCGGAAACGCCGGTCATTCCATCCCACTGGTCGCCGCGACCTTCACGCCAACCACTCATCCAATACTCGCGTAAATTGACATCTTGACTGGGACAATCATCACGGGAGCGACCCGTAATGCCCGCTTTATAGCCGTGAACATAAGCCCGTTGGAAGCGATCACGTTTTTGTCGTTTCATTGGCTAACCTCTTTGCATGAAAGCCTTTGATAAGAAGTAGGTCACAAGGCAACGTAGTAACAGCAGGCCCATAGGCGTGCTTTACCCAGATTGCCAACACCACTTCGAGAAGTGACTTCAAGTTCAAGAGTGAGCTGCTGCCTCAGCGCTAATGCCTAGCACTCACGTGCTGAACGGAAGAAGCGGCAAGCTCAGACAAGCCATGGGTCGTTACCGGTGTTATGAAACATGCACAATAATGACCCTGACAAGCAACACATGCGTTTTTAGTAGCTACCCTCTTATTGTTAGACCATGATGGGGTCACTTGTCGACCATCAAATTGTCATAAGACATACATTCATTTGCCATATACAGGAATATCGCGCGGTTACGCGCGGCGATCACCATGACCGAGCTGAGCCAAACTGCCCCCCTAAACCTCCTGGCGACCTGCCCTAAAGGCATTGAAGGCTTGCTGGCGGACGAACTCACGGCCCTGGGCGCCGAACCGGGTAAAACCACCGTGGCAGGGGTCTATTTTTCTGCCGACCAAGCCACCGCCTATCGGGTATGTTTGTGGTCTCGCTTAGCAAACCGCGTGATTTTGCTACTGGCGCGTGAAGCGATGATAGAGACCGCAGAGCAGGTGCGCGATGTGGTTGCACGCATCTCCTGGAGCCAGCACCTTGCCCCCGGTAAGACGCTGGCCGTGGATTTTCATGGCCGCAGCGACCACATTCGCCACACGCGGTTTGGCGCACAAACGGTGAAAGATGGCGTGGTGGATGCGCTACAGCTGGCCGGTCAAGAACGGCCCAATGTCGATACCAAAACCCCCGACCTGCGCATTTACGCCCACCTGCACCGAGCCAACCTGAGCCTAGGGATCGATCTCTCTGGCGAGAGCCTGCACCGCCGTGGCTACCGCCGCGATGTGGGCCACGCGCCGCTTAAAGAGAACCTAGCGGCAGCACTGCTGGTGCGGGCCGGCTGGCCAGAGCGGGCCAAAGCGGGGGAGCCACTGATTGACCCGCTGTGCGGTGCCGGTACGCTGCTGATTGAGGCGGCGCTGATGGCAGCTGACCAAGCCCCTAACCTGAACCGCGAGCGGTTTGGCTTTCACGGCTGGGCAGGCCATCAAGAGGCCGTATGGAGTGAATTAAAACGCGAAGCTGAAGCACGCGCCTCGATTGGCCGCAAACGCTGCAAAACGGAACTGATGGGCTTTGATCAAAGCCCGGCAGCGCTGACCGCCGCGAAATCTAACGCCATGCGGGCGGGCATTCCTGCGCTGATAACGCTCCACGGCCAGAGCCTTGCTCAACTAACCCGGCCAGAGACCCTGACCGCCGAGCAGGGGCTATTGATCACCAACCCGCCCTACGGCGAGCGCTTGGGCGAGCTGCCTGAACTGGTGCAGCTTTACGCCCAGCTCGGTGAAAAAGCTAAGGCGCTGTTCCCCGGTTGGACGCTAGCGATGTTTACTGGCAACCCGGATCTTGGCCACCGCTTAGGCCTGCGTGCCCATAAACAGTACGCGCTAAAAAACGGCGCGCTGGATGCCAAACTGCTGTTAATGGAGATTGGCAGTGTTCGTCCTGCGCCTCAGCAAAGCGGTGAGCCGTCAGAAGCGGGCGTGGCGCCCCAGGCAAGCAGCACTGCAAAACCGGCGGTGTCGGAAAATGCGCAGATGTTTGCCAATCGTCTAGCGAAAAACCAGAAACGCCTGAAAAAGTGGCTGAAGCAGAGCGGTGAGACCTGCTACCGTATTTACGATGCCGATATGCCTGAATACGCGCTGGCGGTGGACCGTTACGGCGACCGCGTGCATGTGCAGGAGTACGCCGCGCCCAGCTCTATTAACCCGGCGCAGGCGCAAAAACGGCTGTTTGATGCCCTGGAAGTGCTGCCCGAGGCGTTGGGTGTCGACCCTAGTAAGATTTATGTCAAACGCCGCGAGCGGCAAACCGGTGCGGCCCAGTACCAAAAGCGCGAAGCCAGCGGCGAGCGTTTTGAAGTGCAGGAGGGCAGCGCTCGGCTATGGGTCAACCTGCGCGATTATCTGGATACTGGCCTGTTTCTGGACCACCGTCCGGTACGTCGGATGCTCGGCGAGATGGCCAGCGGTAAGCGCTTTCTCAACCTGTTCTGCTATACCGCGACGGCCACTGTGCAAGCCGCGCTGGGCGGGGCCAGCGACAGCGTTAGCGTGGATATGTCCAACACCTACCTGGAGTGGGCGCGGGACAACTTTGCGCTCAACAAGCTCGACCCAAGGCTGCACCGTGTGGTGCGGGATGACTGCTTCCGCTGGCTGGAAACCGCCAACGCGCAGTTTGATCTGATCTTTATGGACCCGCCGACCTTCTCAAACTCGAAGAAGATGCGCGACACGCTGGATGTGCAGCGCGACCATCCGCGCTTAGTGGAACTGGCCATGGCACGCCTAGCCCCTGGCGGTACGCTGGTGTTCTCCAACAACCAGCGGCGCTTTAAGCTGGATGAAGCGCTGAGCGAGCGCTACGCGGTAGAGGAGATCACCACGCGCACCTTCGATCCAGATTTCCAGCGGCGCACCAATCTGCATCACGTGTTTTTGCTGCGCCACTCGTCATGATCCACTCCTCCTGAGCCGATAAAGAGCAAGGGCGATGATTGAACTATCGATTTACACGACGCTGGGGTGCCATTTGTGCGCCCAGCTAGAGGCGCTGGTGGCCACACTGGCCAACCAAGAGGTGAGGCTGCATCACATCGAGATCAGCGACGACGACGCACTGGTGGAGCAATACGGCACACGAATTCCGGTGTTGGTGGATGCCAACGGCGTTGAGCTGGATCGCGGCTTCGATGTGGCGCGTTTAAGCCACTGGTTGAACGAGCGGGGCTGGTTGGATGAGGCGGCACTTGCCGCGCTCACCACGCCGCCGGAACAAGCGCCCCCCCGTGGGGGTGCATCAGCGCAATGGGCGGCGTTTCTTAGGTTAACGAAACGGGCGAATCTGGCTAACAGGTGATGCGTCAGAGTGCGTCTAATAGCGACAGCTGGCGCATCGCTTCCTGGCCTGCCGGTGTGTGGTCGGCGGCTTCCAGCACCTTGCGGAATCCGCGGGAGGATTGAATCGTTGCTTCATCCTCCAGCCACATCTGTGCTTGCTCCAGGCTATCCGCTAACTGGTGCTTCAATCCGCCAAACTGGGTGCCGATTTGTCCCCAGGCGCGGCTGAAAATCCAGTCGCCGAACATATCCTGGTGAATATGCACCAACACATAGTCATGGTCGGTTTCCCAGCGTACGATCACACCCATCTCCTTAACGACTTCTTGATCATGCCTGCACAGCAAGCCATTGCGGGCGTATTGTAAAGCCCGGATACCAAAACGCCTATGAAACTTGTTATCGACGCTAATATCCCCGCCGCCGACGCCTGTTTTGGGGGCGTGGGTACGTTGCACCGCCTGCCGGGCCGCGAGATCCGAGCGGCTGACCTGCAAAATGCCGATGCGCTGATCGTGCGCTCCATCACTCAAGTGAATCGCGCGTTACTTACCGATAGCCCGGTGCGCTTTGTGGGCACCTGCACCATTGGCACCGACCATATTGATCTCGATTATCTCAAAGAGCGCAATATTGGCTTTGCCAGCGCGCCGGGGTGCAATGCGGAGGCGGTGGTCGATTATGTGCTCAGCAGCCTGCTGACGGTGAGTGAGCGAGAAGGCTGGCCGCTGCTGGAGCGAACCGTGGGTATCGTCGGGGCAGGCAATGTGGGTAGCCGTTTGCAGCGTCGCCTACAGGCGCTCGGCGTTGCGGTACGGGTGTGTGACCCTCCCAGGGCGGAACAAGAGGGCGCAAGCGGCTTTGTGTCACTCGATAAACTGATTAATGAGTGCGACGTGATTTGCCTGCACACCCCGCTGGTGAAGGCTGGCCCTCACGCCACCTATCAACTGCTGAACACTCAACGCATCAACGAGCTGGCCCCTGGTACGCTGCTGCTAAACGCTGGGCGTGGCGACTGCATTGATGGCCTAGCGCTGCGCAGCCGTTTGGCAGGGAAGGGTGATATCACCGCCGTGTTAGACGTTTGGGAAGACGAGCCGGGCATTGATGCAGGGCTGCGTGATTTGGTCGCTTTAGCAACGCCACATATTGCCGGACATAGTCTGGATGGCAAGCTGCGCGGCACCTGGATGATTCAGCAAGCGTTGGCAGCGCAGTTAAACCTGCCCAGCGGTATGCCGTTTAGCGAGCTCTGCCCGCCGCCAGCCCTGGCCACGCTAACGTTGCAGAGCGCACTGCCGGTGGAAGAGGCACTTCGGCTGTGTGTTCGGGCCGTGTATGACGTGCGCCGTGACCACGATGCCTTGCAGCGTCAGGTGATGCACCAGGGGATTGCCAAGGGCTTTGATAGCTGCCGCGCCAACTACCCGCTGCGCCGCGAGTTCGCCACGCTCACCGTCTTTCTGGAAAACGACGCTGTGTCATTGCAGCCGTCGCTTCAGGCGGCAGGCTTTCAGGTGCGCTGCGGCTAACACGCATCATTGGTTTACCTAAACGCACAAGGCCCGCATGGGCGGGCCTCTTGGCGTATCTTATTGAGCGTTCACAGCTTACTGACGGTAAGCGGCTTCTTTTAGGGCGCGAATACGGTCATCCAGCGGCGGGTGGCTGGCGAACAGCTGCTCGACCAGCGAGCGGGTCTGGCCTTTGGTGATGGCCATCGCACGCAGGGTGTCCGGCATTTGGTCGGGCATCTCGGTTTCGGCCTTCAAACGTGCCAGGGCGTTGACCATCGCACCGGTGCCTGCCAAGCGGGCACCCGCTTCATCAGCCCGATACTCGCGGTAGCGAGAGAACCAAGCCACAATCGCGGAAGCGACGATGCCAAAGACGATTTCTGCCACCATCACCACTGCAAAATAGCCCATGAAGCCCAGGCCACCTTCGCCGTCGCTTCGGCTTTTCAGGAAGCTATCGACCAAGTGGGCGACAATGCGGGCGAAGAACATCACGAAGGTATTCACCACGCCCTGAATCAGCGCCAACGTCACCATGTCGCCGTTAGCCACATGGCCAATTTCGTGCGCCAGCACCGCGCGAACTTCTTCAGGACGCATGCGGTTGAGCAAGCCCGCCGATACCGCTACCAGGGCATCGTTTTTATTCCAGCCGGTGGCAAAGGCGTTGGACTGCTGGGCGGGGAAAATGCCCACTTCCGGCGTCTTAATGCCCGCTTCGCGGGAAAGCTCGGCCACGGTGTCTACCAGCCACTGCTCGGTGGCGTTCGACGGGGTTTCGATAACCACCGTGCCGGTTGAGCGCTTCGCCATCCATTTGGAGATAAACAGCGAGACCAGTGAGCCTGCCATACCAAACACAAAGCAGAAGATCAGTAGGCTGGTGAAGTTAATGCCTTGGCTGTTGAGATAGCTCTCAACGCCAAACAGGCGCAGGGTAATGCTGGCGACCAGCAACACCGCTAAGTTAGTGGCTAAAAACAGCACGATTCGCATCATGGGTTAAGATCTCCCTCAAGGTCATAACAAGTGTTAATAGAATGATGGCTTAGATACGTGCTTTTCATGTCAGTTTCAAGTCGCTGGTTGTGTGCCTATCACTGATGTCGATAACTACTGGCGATAGCGAGACAAGAAATTGGCAAAGCGGTCAAGCGCGTCACCGAGCTGGTCGGCCCAGGGCAGCGTGACAATGCGCACGTGGTCAGGTTCTGGCCAGTTAAAGGCGGTGCCTTGTACCAGAAGTATTTTTTCCTGCAACAGCAGATCCAGCACCAGCTGTTGGTCATCTTTGATGTTGAACACTTTGGGGTCTAAACGCGGGAAGGCGTAGAGCGCGCCTTTGGGTGTTACACAGGAGACCCCAGGAATTGCGTTGAGCTTCTCAACGGTAATGTCGCGCTGGGCCAGCAAACGCCCGCCCGGCAGAATTAAATCGTTGATCGACTGATAACCGCCTAGCGCCGTTTGAATGGCGTGCTGGGCAGGAACGTTGGCGCATAGCCGCATTGAGGCCAGCATAGTAAGACCTTGAATGAAGTCCTGCGCCCGCTGTTTGGCCAATGTGCCGGAAATGCTCATCCAGCCAGAGCGAAAGCCCGCGCAGCGGTAGCTTTTAGATAGCCCGTTCATGGTGATCACCAGCTGGTCATCGTCGGCCAGCGCGCCGGTAGAGGTGTGCTCAACGCCGTCATAGAGAATCTTGTCGTAGATCTCATCGGAGAACACCACCAGATTGTGCTCTTGGGCGATATCCAACACTTCCCGCACCACTTCCGGCGGGTAGACCGCACCGGTGGGGTTATTGGGGTTGATAATCACAATGGCGCGGGTGCGGCTGGTGACTTTTGCGCGAATATCGGCGATATCCGGTGCCCAGTCGGCTTGCTCGTCGCACAGATAATGCACGCCGTGGCCGCCGGAAAGGTGAGCGGCTGCGGTCCATAGCGGGTAGTCCGGGGCGGGGATCAGCACTTCATCGCCATCGTTTAGCAGCGCTTGCATGGCCATGACGATTAGCTCGGAAACGCCATTACCAATATAGATATCTTCGATACCCACCCCAGGAATCTGCTTACGTTGGCACTCCTGCATAATCGCCTTGCGGGCGGAGTAGAGGCCTTTGGAATCACAGTAGCCCTGGGCGGTGGGCAGGTTGCGCATCACGTCCTGCAAAATCTCTTCCGGCGCTTCGAAGCCAAACGGTGCCGGGTTGCCAATGTTGAGCTTCAAGATTCGCTGGCCTTCCTCTTCCAGGCGCTTGGCGTGGTCGAGTACCGGGCCACGAATGTCGTAGCAAACGTTGTGCAGCTTGTGTGATTTTTTCAGCGTGTGTGATTCTCTAGGCTGTGGGGTGTCCATGGGGTGCGTTATCCAAAAGTGTCCAGTGCCGTGGAAGTGTTTGACGTGTGGCTCATTATGCGTCGGATGAGGCCGGGCTGTCTTGGTCGTTTTGCGCTGGCGGCGGCGGAATATCTGCCGGGGTTTCCAGCGTGACGCGGCCAAGCTTGCCATCGCGTAACTCATGCAGCAGTACTTCCGCGCCGCGGTGCAGGTCTACTTCGCCGCCAGGGCGCAGGCCGCCGCGCTTTCCGGCGATTTCTTTGAGAATGGCGTGGCCGTCATACCCGGCAATAGCAAGGAAATCAGGCTTCTTCGGGCCGTCGGCGTCGACCTCCTCCACCACGGGGGCTTCGTAGGTGGGCAGCGCTTTCAGCTTGTAGCGGGCGGTTAGCTCGGCGGGGTAGCGTTTGGCAAGCTCCGCGCAGGCAACTATGGCCACGTCGGTATACTCGATGGCGGTATCGCGAATTGCGCCGCTGGCCGCCAAGCGGTAGGCGCTGGCTTGGTCTTCGATTTTGGGCCAGAGCACCCCAGGGGTGTCGATGAGCGCTACTCGACCATCAATGCGTACTTTTTGCTGGCGCTTGGTGACCGCCGGCTCGTTGCCGGTTTTGGCAATTTTGCGCCCGGCTAGGCCGTTAATCAGCGTCGATTTGCCTACGTTAGGGATGCCCATCACCATCACGCGCACGTCGCGGTCGGCACGCACCGCTCCCGCCAGTTCGTGGCAGAGCTTGGGGATCTTCTTAAGCTCGCGGGTATTGGTGGTGGTAATCGCCAGGGCGCGAGTGTCTGCCTGGGCGTCAAAAAAGGCCACCCACTCGTCGGTACGAACGGGGTCGGCCAAGTCGGCGCGGGAAAGAATTTTCAGCACCGGCTTATGGCGGGTCAGCTCGGCCAGCATGGGATTTGCGCTGGAGTAGGGCAGGCGCGCATCGAGCACCTCGATGACCACATCGATTTCTGGCAGCGCGTCCTTGATCTGGCGGCGGGCCTTATTCATATGTCCGGGGAACCAGCCGAGCATGGGTTTCTCCTACAAGCACAAAAATACAAGCATAAAAAAAAGCGGGCGACCATTCTAGCAGATGGTGCCCGCCTTGCCGTGCTTCCTTTCAGTGGTTACTCGTCAGGGTGAAACTCTAACGAGACGGAGTTGATACAGTAGCGCAAGCCGGTGGTCTCGGGCGGCCCATCGGGAAATACGTGGCCTAGGTGGGCATCGCAGTGAGAGCAGACCACTTCGGTGCGAATCATGCCGTGGGAGGTGTCGCGGTGCTCCTCGACGCAGCGCGTTCCTAGCGGCCGGTCAAAGCTTGGCCAGCCGCAGCCCGCATCGAATTTGTGCTCGTTTTCAAATAGCGGTGCATGGCAGCAAACACAGTGATAGATACCTTGGGCATCGCTCACTTGGTAGTCACCGGTAAACGGCCGTTCGGTGCCTTTCTCCCGTGCGACCCGGTACTGCTCTGGGGTGAGCTGCTTGCGCCATTCGTCGGGGGATTTTTCTATTTTCGCCATGGGGGTCTCCTCTCCCTCTGGTTACCGTTAATCAGAGGCTTACTTGGCAGACTAGCCTATCACCGTTAGGCCTTCTTATGGCTAATGACAATAGGCTGCCTGCCCAAGTTCAGCATGTGCGAAACTCGCCAAATTCGCCAGTGGGCTTTATACGCTAGCGGCACCGCCGTTGCTGCGTGGGTCGTGAGCGCTCTCGATCAGCCCGTCTGGGTGGCGCACGATGCCGCCCGCGTGGCCCATGGTGTCGCTGAAGGCGTCGGGCAAAACCTCGACATCGTGGCCCGCCGTGGCCAGCGCCGCGACCAGCTCATCATCGAAGCGTTTTTCCAGCTTGAGATTGGTACTCGATTCGCCCCAGGTGCGGCCTAGCAACCAACGCGGGGCGGTAACTGCCTGCTGCAGCGGCATGCCATGCAGCGCGTAGCGTGAGAACACCGCTGCCTGGGTTTGCGGCTGGCCTTCGCCGCCCATGGTGCCGTACACCATGGTGCGTCCATCGTTAAACAGCGCCAGCGCCGGGTTAAGCGTATGGAAGGGTTTGCGACCAGGGGCTAAGCCGCGTAAATCGTCTGGGTTGAGAGAAAAGCTAATGCCTCGGTTTTGCCACAGCACGCCGCTTTCAGGCAGCACCACGCCGCTACCAAACTCCCAGTAGATGCTCTGAATAAAGCTCACCGAGCGGCCTTCGCTGTCGACGGTGCCCATCCAAATAGTATCGCCGGGCGCGGGTTCATAGGGCCAAGGCAGCGCCTGGGCAGGGTTAATTTCGGCGGCTTCTGCACCAATACGCTCTTCGCTGAGCAGCTCCTGTAGCGGCGTGGGCACTCGGTATGGGTCGGTGACATAACGGTCGCGCAGCATAAAGGCGCGTTTGGTGGCTTCAATTAGCCCGTGCAGGTGGTCAAAGCCGTTGGGTTCGGCGGCTTTAATACGCTCGTAAATGCCCAAAATCATCAGCGACGCCATGCCTTGCGTCGGTGCGGGCAGGTTATACAGCGTAGCGTCATTGAGTTGTACGTGCAGCGGTGTGACTTGCTGAGCGCGGTAAGCGTGAAAATCGTCTAGGCGCAGGGGGCTGCCTAGCGCCTCTAAATCCTTCGCCATGCTGGCGGCAAGCTCGCCACGGTAGAAATCATCCAGCCCGGCACTGGCCAAGCGCTTTAACGTATTGGCCAAGCGCGGCTGGCGCAGGCGCTCGCCTTCACGGGGAACTTGGCCGCTAAGCAGCAGCGCATCGCTAAAGCCGGGGCTTTGGCTCAGGCGTTCTAGGTGTTTTGCAGTGAGCGTTTCCTGGCTTTGAGAAACAGCAATGCCCTCATCGGCATGGCGAATGGCATCGGCCAGCAGCGTGGGCAACGGTAGCGCGCTTCCCCAGCCCGCCGCTACGTTGAGCGCTTCCTGCCAGCCGCTAATAGTGCCCGCCATGGTCAGCGTGGCTTTTGGCCCACGTTCCGGGATCTGCGACTCACCTGAATAAAAATCACGGTTGGCGAGCTGTGCGGCGGGCCCGCAGGCATCAATGGCCACCGGCGCTTTGCCCGGCTCGTGAATCAGCCAAAAGCCATCGCCCCCCAAGGCATTCATATGCGGGTAGACCACGGCGATGGCTGCCGCCGCGGCGACCATGGCTTCGACGGCATTGCCGCCTTGCTTTAATACATCGCGACCGGCGCTCGCGGCAAGATGATGCGGCGCGACACAGCTGCCGCCGTAACTACGTTGGGTATGGAGCATTGAAAAGTCCTTTGTTATTGGTTGTGGTTACCAGCCAATGGCGTTAGGCAGCCACGTGGCAATGCTTGGAAAGATAAACACCAGCGCCACGGCTAAAAACTGTAGCCCGATAAACGGCAGCGCCCCTTTGTAGATATCTAGGGTGGAGACTTCTTTAGGCGCCACGCCTTTCAAGAAAAACAGCGACCAGCCAAACGGTGGAGTAAGAAACGACGTTTGTAGCACCAGCCCCACCAAAATGCCCAGCCACACCATATCCACGCCCATCTGCACGAAGAAGGGTAAAAAGAGCGGCAGGGCGATATAGCTAATCTCAATCCACTCTAAGAAAAAGCCAAGTACAAACATCAGCAGCAGCATGAATAGCAGGGCGCTGACTTCTCCACCGGGCACCCACTCAAACATCCGTGCGACCAAGTGCTCGCCACCCAAGCCCCGGAACGCGAGCCCGAACACTTGAGCGCTGATCAAAATAAAGAACACCATGGCGGAGATCACCAAGGTGGCTTTGGCCACTTCGCTTAACAGCGATACGGTTAAGCGGCCCGAGCAGGCAACAAACACCAGCGCCCCTAGCGCGCCCATCGCCGCAGCTTCGGTTGGGGCGGCAATACCGCCAATGATGGAGCCCAAGACCGCAAATACTAGTCCTACCGGTGGGCCGACCACGGTGACCACTTTATACAGCAGCCGTTTCTTGCTGAGCTGGGCCCGCTCTTCAGCGGGAATGGGCGGCATCATGCCAGGGTAGAGTTGGGCTACCACTAAAATTGCCACGATGTAGATGCCTGCCAGCGCCAAGCCAGGCACCATCGCGGCGGCAAACATAGTACCAACAGATTCGCCGAGGATTTCTGCTAAGAGAATCAGTACCAAACTAGGTGGGATAATTTGCCCAAGCGTACCTGATGCGCAGATCATGCCGGTGGCCAAGGTTTTGGGATAGCCGCGGCGCAGCAGGGTGGGCAGGGTGAGCAGGCCAAGTGTGACAATGGTGGCGCCCACGATACCGGTGGCCGCGCCTAACAGTACACCCACGAAAATAATCGCCACGCCCATACCGCCGGAAATCCCGCCGAACAGGTGGCCAATCACATCGATCAATTCTTCGGCCAGTTTCGACTTCTCTAGCATGACCCCCATAAATACGAATAGCGGTATCGCCATAAAGGTGTAGTTCGTCACTACCCCATAAATGCGTGACGGCAACAGGTTGAACAGCATTGGGCCAAAGCCCAAATAGCCAAACACAAAGGCGGTGACGGCAATGCTGATGGCCACCGGTATACCAATGATAAGCAGCACAAAAAAGGCGGCGATCATACCGATCGCGAGCCACTCATTAGGAGACATGCGTTATTCACCTCGGCTTGATAGGGCAAACCCTTGGCGCAGCGCGTGGGCGAGGCCCTGCATTGCCAATAAGAGAAAGCCAAAGGGGATCAGAGCTTTGAGCACCCAACGAAGTGGCAGGCCGCCAGGGTTGGGAGAAGCTTCGTTACGTAGGTAGGACTGTTCCACCCAGGGCAGAGTGAGCCAAGCGATATACAGCCCCATAGCGAGCAGCAGCAGGCCGCCAATCACTTCAATTGCCCGCTGTAGCGCCACTGGGAAGCGCTCATAAAACACGTCGACCCGCACTTGTTCGCCCATAAACAGCAGATACGACATACCAAACAGAGCAATGGGGGAGATTAAGTGCCACTGCAGCTCTTGAAGCCATACGGCGCCAATGCTGAAAAAGTAGCGCATCACCACATCGCCCGCGACCAGGGCCACTAGTACCACGCAGGTCCAAGCGGCGATCCAGCCAAACAGCCGGACCACCGCCTCGATCCCGTGGACAACACGTTCCACGGCTTGCATATCACACCCCAATAATGTCGTTTAACCAGGCACGTTCGCTGGCGCCTGCCCAGCGGTCATGGTTGGCCTTAAAGGCCATGTAGCTATCATGTACTTTGCGCACTAGTGGGTCGGCGTTGGCTTCGGTGGCGAGCGTATCCATAGTGGCTTCGCGCAGGGCGTTCACTACGGGTTCCGGAAGCATGCTGGCAGTCACGCCGTGGTTATCAACAAGGTCGGTCATCGCTTCGCCGTTCACCGCTTCTGACCACGTCACGCTTTCCAGGCAAGCTGCCATACAGGCGCTCTTCACGATCATCTTCAAGTCATCAGGCAGTTCGTCCCAGTGCTGCTTGGAAATCAGCAGCTCGCCGGTGGTGGAAGGTTCGTGCCAGCCGGTGGTGTGGTAGAACTTGGCCGCATTTTGCAGCCCCATACGGCGGTCCTGGTAGGGGCCAACGAATTCAGCGGCGTCGATCACGCCACGCTCCAGGGCTGGGAAAATTTCACCGCCGGGCAGTACGCGGGCATCGACACCCAGGGCTGAGTACACCTTGCCTGCCAGGCCAGGTACGCGCATGCGTAGGCCGTTCAATTGGCCGATGTCTTCAATCGGCTCACGGAACCAGCCGGTCATCTGCACGCCGGTGTTGTTGAGCGGCAGGGCGATCATGCCGTAGGGCGCATAGACTTCTTCCCACAGTTCTAAACCGCCGCCGTGGTAGAGCCAAGCCATGTGGCCCATAAAGCTCATGCCGAAGGGCACGGTGGTGAAGTACTGGGCAGCGAACGTGGTTCCCGACCAGAAGTAGCTGTTGGCCGCATTCATTTGAATGGTGCCGCTTTGTACGGCTTCGAAGCCTTCCAGGGCAGGAATCAGTTCGCCCGCGGAAAAGTGTTGAATGTTCAAGCGCCCGCCAGACATGGCATTGATTTTGGCGATCACATCGGTGGGGCTGCCGGGACCTTCGACATAGAAGGGCGAGCCGGGGCTGTAGGCGTTGGTCATGCGCCAGTTGAAGCGCTCGGCGGATTGAGCGGCGGCCACGCTGGGTGCGCCAAGCACCAAGCCAGCCGTGGAGGTCAATGCAGCGGTGGTAAGAAACTTGCGTCGGGTAAAGGACATTGGGCACCTCAAGCCGTCAGGAGAAACGAGAGTTAGCGGATCAGTCACGCCGTTTGATCACCAATGAAGTTGCAAGGGGTGTGCCAAAAAATCGATTTTATTTTAAATGAAAGATTTTTAGCGGTTTGTCGTTACTTTTCAGGCCTGCGGTGAGGCCTTAGCAGCGTGCCGATGAGGTATATAAGGAGCGCGATAGGGGAGCGCTATAGGAAAGAAGTGCCTGAGACGCGGGCAGAGTAGCCATGCGTGCACCGCAATGAGGCGATAATTAACCTAAAAGGCGTGCTCTGGCACTAGGTTTGCGCATCGCCTAGACGCATCGCTAGAGTGGGGGCGTATTCTGCAGGCGGCACCTGGGTGTTGCCATGCAGGCAAGGGGGCAATAAACGTTTCTATATCAGAGTGCTTGACAGCTAGATGAGGTCTGGGTAACATACGCGCCACCTCGACGAGGCAATGAAACGTCCCATTCGTCTAGTGGTCTAGGACACCGCCCTTTCACGGCGGTAACAAGGGTTCGAACCCCTTATGGGACGCCATCTTAAATCGTTAAGGTATCGGAATTGCGGGAATAGCTCAGTGGTAGAGCATCGCCTTGCCAAG